>CAMYKT010000031.1 GCA_947259185.1 uncultured Methanobacteriaceae archaeon | reverse complement strand
TGGCCCTGGACATGTTAATTTTAACTGCTATTTTACGCCTGGTTTTTGGAAGATTAAGCCGGGGTAATGTTCCTTTACTATTTATAACTTTTGCCCTGGCCTTACAGGTAGTAGGGGACTTCATATTCAGTTACCAGACCATTAATGACCTTTACATTTCTGGTGGTATTCCAGACGCCATCTTCCTAATTTCCTATGTATTTTTTGCCCTGGCCGGTCTATGCACTGCAGGTGTTATCTCCTGGGGCAAGGAACTTAACATAACCCCCAAAGTCAAAAAAGCACTGGATGGGGAATCCCTTTTTATATTTATTATCATATCTTTTTTCTATATCCTGGCCCTGTGGGTCCACACCTTTGCCCATGAAAGTTTTGAACTGGTTTTAATTTCCCTGGCTTTAATATTATTACTGGTATTTATCCGGCAAGCCCTTTACAACCGTGAAAACCGTAGATTATATCTTGAATCTCTACAGTCACAGACGGATTTAAAAGAAAGTTACTACTTCCTGCAAAATATTATCGATGCAGTACCCCAACCCATATTCTACAAAGATCAGGAAGGGCGATATAAAGGATTTAACCAGGCATTTTTGGATATTTCTGGAAAAACGAGGGATGATTTAGTGGAAAAAACAGCAAAAGATGTTTTTGGTGAGAAATTAGCCCGGGAATACTTCCTGCAGGACCAGGAACTAAAAAAAGAAGGAGGGGTGGTTAATTTCGAATCCAGGATAAGGGATAAAAACGGTGATATGCGGGATGTGATATTTTACCGTACCACCTACACCGACCCCTCAGGAAAATACCAGGGCATAGCTGGATCCATCACCGATATAACACCTGTAAAAATAGCACAAAGGGCTTTAAAAGAAAGTGAGGAAAAATATCGTAGTATTGTGGAAACCGCTCAGGAAGGTATCTGGATTGTGGATACGAAGGGAGATACTATATTTTCCAATCCCCGTTTAAAAGAGATGCTGGGTTTAAGTACCAGGGAAAGGGAAAAAAACATTAAAAACTACATGGATGAAGATAAATCATCCGGGATTTTAAAGGATATGGAAAACTGGAGAGAGAAACTAAAACCAGTTTATAACCTGCACCTGCACCGTAGCGATGGGGAGAAAATATATGTGCAAATGGCCACCTCTCCTATAATAAAAGATGAAAAATTTCAGGGCATATTAGCACTTTTATCCGATATAACTGATCGTAAAAAGGCAGAAGAAAGATTAAAATCTTCTTTAAATGAAAAGGAGACCCTGCTAAAAGAAGTACACCACCGGGTTAAAAATAATCTGCAAATAGTTTCCAGTCTCCTGAGTCTGCAGTACCGTAATGTGGATGATGAACTATCCCGGGATATTTTAAAAGAAAGCCAGAGCAGAGTAAGATCCATTTCCCTGGTACATGAGGGTATTTATCTTTCCCGGAATATTTCCCGGATAGACTTTAAAAATTATATTAACCGTCTGGCCACCGACCTGCTCTACTCCTACCGACGGCAGGAGGATATACATTTGAATATTTTCACCGATCCGGTGGAACTTAATATTGAAACTGCGGTCCCCTGCGGTCTGGTTATAACTGAACTGGTATCCAACAGTATCAAACATGCCTTTGGAGATGGTAAAGGAAAAATTGATATAGAATTAAAGGTTTTAGAGGATAACTATTGTCTTATAATTCGAGATAATGGACAGGGACTTCCACCTGACTTTGAAAGTCGGAGAAAAAGTTCTCTGGGCCTGCGCCTGGTGGATAGTCTGGTGGATCAACTGGATGGTACCCTGGAGTACCGCACCAATGGTGGCAGTGAATTTAAAATTATATTCCAGGAACTGGATTATGTGGAGCGGGTGGGACCCTAATTTATTTCTAAAATAATAATTCTATTTCTTATCTTTCACAGGAAAAAATAGCTTAAAACAGGTTCCGGAAGTAGTATCTAACTCTATTTCAGCTTCAAGCTGCTTAGTTAAACTATTAACCAGCTGCAATCCTAAAGACTCAGTATTCCTCCAGTCTATATCCTCCCCCATCCCTACCCCGTTATCAGCTACTTCCAGTTGTATCTCTTCATCGCTGCTTTTTAAATGCACCTTAATTGTACCTTCTTTTTCTACAAAGGCATGTTTCAGGGAATTGGTTATAATCTCATTTAATATCAGTCCCAGGGGTATGGCGGTATCCACATCCATTAAAATATCATCCACATCCATATCCAGGGTAATGATTTTTCCCTCAACCGCATGGGTGTCAATTAATTCACTAACCAGGGCCAGGATATAGTCCTTAATATTCAAACTTTTTAATAATCCGGACTGGTATAATTTTTCATGTATTAAGGCCATGGATTTAGCCCGGCACTGACTATCTTTGAAGATGGCCAGATCATTCTTATTCTGAATATAATCTGATTGCAAGGACAAAAGGGAGGATATTATCTGCAGGTTATTTTTCACCCGGTGATGAATCTCTTGCATCAGGACTTCCTTTTCCTGCAATGATTTTTTTAAATCCTCTTCAATTTGTTTCAGGGAACTTATGTCTTTAACTGTGGCAAAATAAAATCTTTCACCTTCCGGGCTTTTAAAACTGGAGGGAGAAACAATCACCGGGAATAATGAACCGTCTTTTTTCTTAAATAATAGTTCATAGTCCCTCATATTGCCCTGCATAACTTCATTTAATATTTTTATGCAATCGTTACTATCTCCCCAGTAAGGGTGAGGTGGTCCCTGGCCCAGGATATCTTCTGCACTATACCCGGTCATCTGGCACAAAGCAGGGTTAACCATCACATGTTCGCCCTCTTTTGTTAAAACCGAAAATCCATCCCGCATGGAATCTATGATCTTTTCCAGAAAGACCCGGTTTTTTTCCAGCTCCAGCTCCACTTCTTTTAATTGGGAAACATCCCGGGCAATAGCTATTATATTTAAGGGGTTACCTTCTGCATCTGGAATCAGGGCCGCATTCAATATAGCCGGTATGACCTTACCATTTTTATGCTTTAAATTAACCTCTTCCTGGTGGAGAAAACCCTGGTTTAATAATTTTTTAAGTTTTTCCAGGGATAGTTCCTTTTCCAGCAAAATACGAATATTCTCACCCCTTACTTCCTCTCCCCATCCCAGGTTCTCCTGCAGGTAAGGATTGGTAAGTTCGATATTACCCTCAAAATCAACAATGGTTAAATAATCCGGGATGGTGTTTATAATCTGGGATAGTTTACGGGACCGGCTGATTTCACTTTGAATCATTTTACGGTCATTAATATCCCGGGCCACACTTAAGATGACATTTTCTCCTTTAAATTTTACTAACCGGGCATTAACCTCCACCGGTATAATGGTACCATTCTTATGCTGGTGGGCGGATTCGAATAAGAGCTGACCCTTTTTTTTTAGTTTATTCATCCTGGATTTTATTATAAGGGCATATTCCGGGACATCAAGATCCCTTAAATTAAGTTTTCCTAATTCTTCTTTAGAATAACCCAGACTCTTAAAGGCATGGTCATTAAAATAAATAAAATTTCCCTGAAAATCATGTAAAAAAATGGAATCTGTGACCTGGTTTAAAATCTCTTCTTTTAAATCAAGTTCCATCTGTAAATTAGTACAGGAAGAAGAGTTAATAGATTTATTTGAAGTTTTTAAAGGGGCATTTTTACCATCTAAGTTGTTATTATCACTTACAGTATGATCTTTTTTTGCCATTACTTTTTTACCGGCAGTTATAGAGGAAGGATTTTTTTTATTAAAATCCCCTTTTTCTTTTTGATTCAACCTGATCTCCTTATAGATATATGATTCTAATTAAATATTAAATTACTTATTATAACACTTCATCTAGAGGGAGGGAATTTTTTATTCTTAGTCTCATTTACTAAACAGTAAAAATATTACTAACTATTTATAAATTATCCCCATGCCTCTTGTAAAGGACACCCGATCTTATGCCCTTATAATCGCCCTTCTGGCCTCATTTTTAACCCCCTTTGTAGGGTCATCTATTAACATTGCTCTCCCGGTAATAGGCCGGGATCTGGGTATAAACGCCCTTTTTTTAGGCTGGATACCCACCATATACCTGCTGGCTTTGGCCATACTCCTCATCCCCATGGGACGTATATCTGATATCTATGGAAGGAAGAGAATTTTCCAGTGGGGGATTATCATCTTCACCATCTCCTCACTTTTAGCCTCTTTTTCCGTAAGTGGAGAAATGCTATTATTTTTCCGGATTGTGCAGGGAGTGGGATCCGCCATGATATTTGGTAATGTTTCGGCTATTGTGGCAGCGGTATTCCCGGTGATGCAACGGGGCCGGGCCCTGGGCTGGGCAGCCACCGGAGCCTACCTGGGATTATTTTTAGGACCACCCTTAGGAGGTTTTTTAACCCAGAACCTGGGATGGCAGAGTATATTCTACTTCAATGTACCCTTAGGAATATTCTGTGCTTTTTCTGCCCGTAACATTAAAGAAGAGTGGAGAGAAGCCGAAGGTGAGAAATTCGATATAAAAGGCACCCTGATTTTGAGCACCTCCCTCCTATTGTTTATGATGGGGCTATCCTTCTTACCTGATGCTGCCGGGTTGATATTGTTAGTAATGGGATTACTAGCAGGGGTGGTCTTCTACTACTTTGAATCAGGCTTAAAAAGCCCGGTATTAAAGGTGGAGTTATTTAAAAATAAGGGCTTTACCTGGAATGGGGTGGCGGCCCTTATAAGTTACACCGCAGCCTACCCCATCATATTCCTCCTTAGCTTCTATTTGCAGTATGTATTGAATTTAAGTCCCCAGTGGGCAGGTTTAGTTTTATCAGCCCAACCTTTCTTGATTGCCGTCTTGTCACCCTATGCCGGTCGTATGTCTGATATGAAAAATCCCAGCAAGGTGGCGGCCGGGGGCATGGCCTTCATTATCCTTTCTCTTATCATATTTTCTCTTTTACCCTGGATTGAGAGTATCTACCTGGTACTCACTGGACTGATATTTTTAGGTCTGGGTTTTGCCCTATTTGCTGCTCCTAACAGTAACCTGGTTATGAGCTCCCTGAAAGAGAAGTACTTTGGGGTGGCAGCCTCCACCATAACCTCCATGCGGGTTATGGGACAGATGCTGGGCATGGGAATAGCCCTCTTACTCATAAACCTCTATCTGGGAACAGCAGATATAAAACCAGAAAATATCATACTTTTTGTGGAGGTGATGCAGATATCGTTCATTATATTTGCAATTTTAAGCTTTTTTGGATTTTTAATCACCTACCATGGTCGTCTTAGAGATTAAAAAGTGTATTATGGTTCAATTTTAGAATGAATAAACCTACTAACTTAACTATAGTTATATGATGGAATTTACTCTTCAAATAATAAATAATTAAATAACATAAGGGGATAATAATTTAAATAACAAATTTAAGGGGGATAAGCCATAAAAAAATCTTATAATCCCACAATCAAGATACCTTACCATGCTTTTAGTCAAAAAATACCTTTAAAAACAGCCTGGGTAAATCAAACTAAAACCAGTTCCTATGTAACTGCCTTAGTAATTATTACTTTTTCCACCTTATGTATACTGGGCTGGGTATTCCAGATCCCCTTACTTAAAGGTGAGGTATTAAATTCCCCTGCCTCCCGTTTAAACAGCATGCTCCTATTTTTAGTAACCGGTGGAAGCATATTAGTACTAAACCGCCGGTCATCTACTAATATAAACTGGATGGTAAGTATTATAGGGCTTTTTATTTTTTTAGTGGGCTTTTTTACCGCCCTGGCCAATGTTACCGGTACCTTAATATTTTCTATTCCTGGTCTGGAGGTGGGGAGCCGTTCTCTTAGTTCCTTTAATTTCATCCTATTTGGCGGGGTATTATTTTTATTTTCCAGAAAAATATACTATTCCACAGCCCAAATACTTAGTTTCCTGGCGGGTTTAATTGGTTACATGGGCCTTATGATCTATCTGTTGGGAGCAGCCCACATACTATCTTCTAATATTTATTCTCTTATGGCCATCTACTCCTCTATCTTACACACCCTGGTGGCTTTGAGTCTCTTAGCACTATATCCTGAAGAGGGGATTATTAGGGTCTTACATGAAGATCGTTATGGTAGTTATATGGCCCGCAAAATGCTCCCGGTATCCCTTTTTGCAGTAACCCTTATCGGGATTTCATCTTCTTTCATGGTGGAGGCCCTGGGTTTTAGTGCCAACATGGGGGAAATATTAATCATGGTACTGGTGGTGGGTTTCCTCTTCCCCTTTATCTTATGGACTGCCCATTACCTCAACACTCTTCATCAAAAACAGCAAGTATATCAACAAAGAGTTAAGATTATTGAGGGGTTCTTTGAGGATACCCTGGAGGGACTGCTGGAGGGGGTGCTGGTAAATGGCCCGGAAAATGAAATCATTTATTACAATTCTCACATGCAGGAATTATTCCCGGAACTGGATAAACAGGTTAAGGATTTAAATGATTTCTTTCAGGATAGAATACCTGAACTAAAAAGTTACTATCATAAATCCCGAAAAGATAGGGGTCCCTCCTATATCCCGGCTATTAAAACCGGGAAAAAATACGTAAGTGGGTGGATTATACCTCAAATAAATGAAGGGGTTTTTAATGGCTCCATAATAACCCTGACGGATGTGACCAAACAAAAAGAGGCAGATCTGGTACGGGAGAGTTCCCTTAAAGAAAAAGAATTATTACTGGGTGAGATCCACCACCGGGTTAAAAATAATATACAGATAATATCCTCCTTACTGCGTCTGCAGGGAGGACAGTTTACTCAGGAGGATGTAAAAGAGGCCTTTACTGAGAGCCAGAACCGGATAAAAACCATGGCCCTGGTGCATGAGACCCTGTACCAGAGTGAAAGTTTCTCCCGGATAGACCTGAGTTTGTTTATCCAGAAACTCATAAATGGCTTGATGAGCACTTTCCAGCCCCGGGACGGGCCAATCACTCTCCAATCTCAACTGGAACCGGTGAAGTTAGGTATCGATCAGTGCATACCCCTGGGTTTAGTACTTAATGAACTGGTTACCAACTCCTTTAAACATGCCTTCCCTAATAAAAAGGAAGGTACCATAACCGTAATTCTCCAAAAAGAAGCTCAAAAAATAATTTTAAAAGTTAAAGATGATGGGGTGGGTTTACAAAACCGGAAACTGGAGGATGCCTCTACCCTGGGCCTTACCCTGATAAAGGGCTTAGCCGAGCAACTGGATGCTGATTTACATTTTGAATCCACTGAAGGGTTAGAAGTGAGATTATCATTCCAGGAAACAGTTTATGGTGAGAGGATTTAAAAAAAATTTTTTATATTAATATTTTTCTGGTTTGGTTTTTTTTATTGGATCCTCTCCCGGATTATTGTTTTATCTTAACAATATTGCTGACATAAAATAGTAATTCTTTATTAATACTAAGTATCCATTATAACTTATGAAACCCCGGATTTTGATTGTGGAAGATGAGGCCATAACTGCTCTGGAGATTAAGCGTAATCTTTATAATTGGGGATATGAGGTGTTAGGCCATGCTTCTAAAGGAGATGCGGCCATTGAGATGGCCCATAAACTTCGCCCGGATTTGATTTTAATGGATATTAATTTGCAGGGAGATATAAATGGTCTGGAGGCTTCCCGCAGAATACTAAAAATTATGGATATTCCTATCATCTTTATCACCGCCCACGGTAACCAGAAATATTTGGAACAGGCCCGGGATACCATGGCGTTGTACTATATCATCAAGCCCTTCCAAAACCATGAATTAAAATATGCGGTGGAAAACAGTTTAATCCACCACCAATTAACTCAAAAACTTAAACTAAGTGAGAAATCTTACCGTTCCCTATCCGAGAACATTCCCGGCATAGTGTACCGCTTCCATATGGATGAGGGCCGGACTGAATTTTTCAATGGTATGTTAGAAGAAATAACCGGTTTTAGTCCGGAGGAACTGGATAATGGCTATCTTTTCCCTATAAATACTCTGGTAATAGACCAGAATCTGGATGAAATCAAAAATATTATGGAAAATGCCCTGGTGAATGGTGAGGCATTTTCTTTGGAATACCAGCTAAAAGATAAAGAGGGAAGAATAAAAAGAGTTTTGGATAAAGGACGACCCACCTTTGATGATTATGGTAATCTTAAAACCATTGAAGGGGTAATATTTGAGGTGGATAGGATGGATTTAAAATAATTTATCCGGGGAAAAATTTTTTTTATTTACTTTAAAGCCAGTAGATTAATTGTTATAATTACTTTTTTAAGTAAGTAGATTAATTTTTTTATAAACTTTTTAAACCATTAAATATCTGTAAAATTACTTTTTAAAACCTTTAAGTAGTTCCTCTAAATCCCCTACAAATTCTAAACCGGCACTAGTACCCTCCCCTTCAAAGAGGAGCTCCTTATCTTTTAAGAGCTGGAGTTGGATGGTGGAATTAAGAGACTCATTCACCCGGGAGGACATCTCACCCACCGAAGGGGCTGGTAAATCCACACCTTTACTCCGCCGGGCACTAATTTTAAGGGTTAAATCCTGGCGGGTTATAGTTATAGCTATATTTTCCTGGTTAACATCTAAGCGCTGGACTTTACTCCGGTTGTAGGCGGTGAACTGGTATAATTTTCCTTTATATAAAAACCCAAAAATAAAGCCGGTGAAGTAATTCCTTAACCAGGGTATAATGGCCACTGAACCAAAAAGTGAGGTTTTATCCTCTTTAAAATGATTGGTCTGCATCCAGATCCAGGAAGAAGGCATGGAACTACCCCAGTCTTTTTCCAGGTAGCCCTTACCCTGGGTGAAATCTATTTTTTCATCACCCAGTTGCAGGTAGCCAGAAAGGGAGTGATCCATACTGATAACCCCGTGGTAGCACTCCATAAAGGGTATAAAAGCAAAGGGCCCCATCACTCCTGGTGAATATAATTTCACCGGCCAGGGACTTAAATCACCAAATTTTATACTGGCATTGATGTTTTTTAAGTTCAACTCTACACCACGACTTGAGAATAAATTATCCCCAATCTTCACCTCAAATTTATCTTTAGAGGCCTGGAAGTCTTCTAAAGGAAAAGGGATGTAATCCATGTGGTGGGCCCGGGCATCTAAGATCATGATAAAGGCATGGGAATCTTTACCATCTGAAGTAAGGGAGACTCCTGGTATGAGGGCCAGGGCCCGGGATTCATCCGAATTTATTAACTTGAAGTACCATCCTTCAAAGTATCCCTTCTTTTTAAGGGATCCCTGAAATACGGCGGGTTTCCATAGGGTGGGCATGGTGATATATGGGGAGCTTTTTTTAGATATAAATTGTGTTTTTGGTGGTGGTAGGGGAGGTTTTTAATGGGGGCTTAGTTTTTTTAGATTAGAAGAGGATACTAGATACCATTAATGTTGTTTAAATGATTTTAGTCTATAAATTATAAACGGATTTAATAATGTTAAAAAAAATAAGTGAATATTGATATTATCAAAGAAGATATAATTTATATTGATGGGTGATTTTAGTTGCAAAAAGACTACCTGCCCCGGGAAATGATTATAATCTATAGGGATAAGGAGGATACCCGCCTCATCACCCTCTTTTATGATACTCTCCACCGGGAAGATGAGAAGTACACCCCGGTGCGGGGTGAGTGGGAGGAGTTCTGGGAAAAATTAGAAGAAATAGGTATCTGGGACTGGGAAGAAAACTACAATAAATGTACCATGGTAGAAGACTACCACTGGGAGATAACCATCCTGACCAACTCCATCAATATATACTCCCAGGGATGTAATGACGGACCGGTACATATGGTTAAAGGAGAATTCAAATCCTCTTTAGAAGAATTCTGGGACGCCCTGGAGGATCTATGCGGATGGCGGATTGATTACTAAATTACCTTTTTTTAATTCTTACCCTGCAGGGTGACTAGAGGGGGGTAGGACCCAGGTTTTTTATAAATGTTCCCGGACCCCTTATCTAAATATTAATTTTAAATAGATTTAAAATGATACTTTTGACTATTACTTACTTTTATTTCAAGCTGGAAATGGTTTAAGGTGAAGTTTTTTTTAAGGGTGAATTTCCTAAAAAATTTGGTATAGAATAAAAATTGTTAAATGCAGATATTTTTTTTTAAATTTTAGGAATTTGTTCTTAAAATGAATATTTTAAAAATTACCCTTTAATTAAAGTAAAAAGGGAAACACTAAAAATAGGAAACTATTGGATATTCCGTGGGATAAGGTTATACCGAATATGCTGCGGGTTTTATAGAACACGAACCCGTAGAACATGGATACACTAAATACGAATATTAAATCCAGGATGGATTCCCAGCCAATGTGCAGACTGGTAAAGAGTAAGGATACATAGAGTACACTCATCAATCCTCCGAAGATATTCTCTGCATTCTTCTGGATAATACCCCTGAATAAAAGTTCTTCGGCCAGTCCGGTGGAGATAATAATAAAACTGGATCCTAAAAGAAGATAATACAGGTTAAATACTGGTATTAAGGGGTCCGGGCGTAAAATAAGGTACTCGGTTAGACCTAAACCCACCCCGGTAAGGGCCACCAGTAGCTGCGGGGGTAGTTTTCCCCACACCAGGCCCACACTTTTCAGGGTTAATTTCTGGGACCGTATAATCACCACTGAAGCAGCAAATAAGGGTATGGATATTATGGGGAACCAGTACAGGGCCGGTATATTCAAAATAGGAATGGATAACCCTACAATACGGATCATAGGCAGGGCCATCATGGAACGCAAAAGATTGGTGAAGGTATAATTGGTACTTAAACTGGAGTTAATTAAAAGCCCAAATAAAATAAAGGTATGTAAGAGTAAACCCACCTCTACATTGGTATAGGTGGTGACCACTTCCGCCCCAATGAGTATTAAAAGGTAACTTATAAGGATAAGTGATTCATTACGGGTGGGTTTTACCTGGGATAACTTGTCCTTGATACTATCAATTTGTTTATGGATATCTGCTGGGTGGTGTTCGGTGGGGAATTTTTCTAAATGATACTGGTGGTGCTTCAGGGCATCTCCATAGGCACCCTGCACTTCATAGGTCTCCCCCATAAGAGCTGATATCTCATTATAGGAATCGGTGTCCCCTGCTTTTTCAAACTTGTAGAGGGCCTTCTGGTAGTAGTACCGGGCCTCCTCATATTCTTTTCTTTTATCATGGATAACCCCCATATTGGAAAGGGCGAAACCCTCACCTAAACGGTCTTTAGGGCCGTGGTACTCCTTCTGGCTTTTCTGGTATAAGTCCAGGGCTTTATCATCATTTTTAAGTGCAGCCTGGATATTACCCATTTCTAATAAGCAGTCTCCCCGGGAGGTTTTATCCTTAAATAAATTTAAAGCTTTTTTATAAAAACCTAGAGCCTCTTTATTTTTCCCTTTATCATGGAGACGGATGGCTTTTTCATAAAAATTCTCAGCATCCTTTTTTTGTAAGTGGTAGGTCTCTTTTTTGAGGGATTCAATTTCTTTTACTGATTCCTTATCATTTTTTAGCTTTTTTTTAGCTTTTTTATAGGAATCCCGGGCTTTTTCGTAATTTTTTAAATGGGAGTGTATAACCCCTATATTGGCCAGGGCAAAAGCTTCACCTTCCTGGTTTTTAGCTTTTTGGTAGTGTTTCTGGCAGGACTCATACATCTTTAAGGATTTATCACAGTCTTTTAAAGCAGCATAACTGTTACCCATCTCCAGGAAGATGTTTCCCATTTGATCATGATTTTCAGTTGCTTTTAATATTTCTAAAGCTTCCTGGTAGTTTTCCAGGGCCTTTTCAGGTTCACCATCCTCGTAAAAGGTATACCCCTGGTTGAAATAATTATCAGCTTCCCTTTCCATGAAAATCACGTTAATAATTTAAGTTTTACTTTTTTAGAAAATAGTTCAATGGCATTAGTTTAAGATATTATCTTATCTGGTTCGGTATAAAGTTAATTGTATTAGTTTAAGTTACTATCTTGTCTGGTTCTGTATAATATAAGTAATGGTTAAGGTTTAGAAATATTATTTTTATAATTAAAAAAAAGTGTGGAAGTAGAATTTCATTTGTCATAAGGGTCTACTTTTAGTTATTAAAAGGAGTTATTATTTACCCGCTACCCTACTTCTATATCTGTTATACAGTTATATTTTTATTTTGAGCATCATCCACTCTTAGATTTAGATTAACATCACAGTTCATTCTATTTCCGGTTTCGGTTTTAGTATTATTCTGGGCAAAGACATCCAGGAGCATATAATCAAATCCAATTATATGGTAGAGAGGGGTCATAAAAAGCAGGACCATCAATAGCAAACTTATTATGAAAACTAAAACTCCTTTTTCAGCCACCGTCCCGGTTTTTATTCTTCTTTTTTTATTAAAACATCCAAACCCATCCTTATGCAGGGGATATAAGATGGGACTGGAATGGGTGTTGCAGCAATCCAGTACGATGTGGGTTAAAAAACCCACCACCAGGGCTATACCTATTTCCAGATTAAAAAGGGATACCAACCCCAGGGGTATGGTCCAGAATATGCTATGACCCACCGCCCGGTGTTGGCCGGTGAAGCGTTCAATGATATCTGGTAATACTGATATCCACCCGGCCAAGAAGATTCCCATCACACTGATATCCATTCCCATGATGAACATAAGGAAGATGTAGATAAAAAGGGCAAAGACTATGTGGGTGTAATATCTCACCATTACCACCAGTTTATAGAACTTTTAAGAGATACAACTTTAAATGGTTTTATTTTTTCATTAGAGTTTTTATTAAGTGTTATTTTTGTTTTAAATTTTTTAAAAGCCATGGATACACCTTTATTTTTAAATTTTTTTACTAGACTTTTCCTCCCACATACATCATACTCCTTACCATGAGGAAGGAAAACCAGGCGGCTCCCAGTAACATGGTTGCTATGGCGGTGGTGGAGGCGCTTCTTAAATAGGCTAAGAATATGAGGATACCCACCAGCAGGTAGAGGGGGTAGGTGATGTTTATTTCATTTTTTCCAGCATCTTTTTCATATTCTTCTTTATTTATCAGGGTGAAGGTCTGGTAGAACTTGTAGATTTCCTGTTTGAAGTGATAGTTGAAGCTGCAAAAAAATAGTACCTGGCCGGATTGCCACAGGGTATGCAGGGTGTGGGCGGATTTCCAGGTAAGGACCTGGAAGTGGTTGAAGAAGATTATCAGGATATCATCTCCCAGTTCTTCTAAGAGTTTATCCCGGAGTTCTGGTTGGTTTAATTTATTAATGACTTCATCTTCTTCATTACTTACAAATTTTACGCATTTTTGAAGATTGTATTTTAACGGGCTGGGTTCTCTAAGGAGTATGCACCGGTATTTTTTACTTAAAAGCTGGTAGTATTCTTCCACCTCCTCCTGGTAGAGGAGTATGTTGTTTTTCTTCTGGAGCAAACCTTCAATTTGTATTAATTTCATATCTATAATTATGATATACTACTATATAAATGTAATACTTTTATAAGAATTTTAATTAAAAAAGATAGGGCTATATTTATTTAAAATAAGTTATTACTTAAATAATCAGCAGGTAAAAATGAGTAAGGGGAGGAGGTTTTTAGAGAAATGCAATTATACTAAAGCCCCCTCGGGGATATATTACCTGAAAATTAATGAGAATTACTATATTATTCCATGATGATTAGAATACTAAAAAAGAAAAAATGAGGGTGGGTTTTGATATTATTTGCAAAATATCTTTAAATGATTAAAATGATAATAATTGTATAATCTATATTTATTTTTCAGGAGGATGTGTTATGCTACTTGGAATGTTAAAAGCTAAAAATAAAGAAAGCATAGAACATTTTTTTGATGAAGAGATACCTAAACTATCCTATGATTTGAAGAAAATGGTTATAGAGTATGGAATTCCTTTTGATGTATTATACAGTGCCATGGTTACTAAAAAAAAGAAAGATCAAAAAATGGAAAGAAAGTTGGCCCAAGAAGCAAGCTTCATGCAAAAATTTTACGAAGATGATCCTGAACTAACTGAACTTACTCTTAAGATGGAATCTGAAGAGTTTCATGAATATTAGAAGAAAAGAAGTGTGGTTACTGGATCTTGATCCAAGTAAAGGACACGAACTAAAAAAAACCACGCCCGTGGTTGTAGTCAGTACGGATGTGGTAAATAAAGTGCCTAATTTCAGCCTGAGGATAGTAGTACTTTAACTTACATGGCAAAAAAAGTACGATAAAGGATGGTTTGTGCGTATTAACCCTAATTCTAAAAATGGATTAAATAAAACATCAGCTGTTGATCGCTTTCAGATAAGATCTGTTTCTACACTGAGATTTAAAAAGAAATTAGGCAAAATATCTGACCTGGAGATGAGTCAGATAGAAGATAAACTAAATTTTTTATTGAGATAATATTAAAATTTATAGAGGCCTAATTATTCGTTTTATTTTTAAATAATTTCCGCACTTATACTCTAAATCAATTTATTTATTTCTATTTTAATATTTAAATCCAAAATACCATATTATAGATTTAAAAAAAAGTAGCAGGGAAGTAGTTTCAGATTTTTTTTTAAGCTATCTGGTTTAAAATGGACTAAAAAACCCTTATACCTATTTTAAGGGGTTAATAGGGAATTATCACCTATTTTGAGTCTTAATCAGTTTTCTTCTATGAATTTACTTATAATATCTTTAAGGGCCTGGGATCTGGTCTGGTATCCTTTGGATTTACTAATCTGGTCAAATTCCTGGACCATGGATTCGGGTAGAGTTATCTGGAGGGTTTGATTTTTTTCATTTTTAAGAGTCATGGACTAATACTCCTTCATTTTTTTTAATTTATTAATAATAATTTTTATTATTATATATAATCTTCGCAGTTCTGGTATTAATTACATTAGTAAAAAGTCATAACCTTTATATACTTTAATATTTAAATTAAAAATTGTAATACAGGTGAGGTGGTGTCTACTTTTGGATTCCTCCCAAGCATTCAAATGTCAATTTCTAATTTTTAGACCACACCACCTTACTAATTACACTTTAATTCTATTTTTCAAGGAATCAAGGGAGGTTTTTCCTCTGCGAGGGAATAAAATCAACTCTAAATGGAAGCCCCCTGATATTTATTTTCCAGGGTCCTCCATGGGATTAAAAAAACTGCTTTAAATAATGAATCCTAGAGATATAATTATCATTTAGTGGAGTTTCAACAATGATAATTAAAAACATGGTTAAAGAGGATATTCCCCACCTTAACGGTTTTCAGTTAGAAAACTGGCCGGATATCATCCCTGAATTTAAATTCTATATCCATAACTCCTTCACCCATCCGGTAAAAATCATGGATGAAGAAAAAATAGTAGGGATAGGATGCGCTCTGTCTTTTGGAAAAACAGCCTGGCTGGGCCATATCATCGTGGATGAAAAATACCAAAATAAAGGGGTGGGTAGAAATCTAGTGGAGTACCTATGCACCTACCTGGAAAATAAGGGAGCTTTAACCATATCCTTAATCTCCACTCCAGGAGCATTCAAATTCTACCAGAAAATGGGATTTCGCGTGGATACCGAATACATATTCCTGGAGGGGCAGAAACCACTAGAATCTAAAGCAGCACCAGAAATAGAAAAGTTAAGAAAAAAAGACCAGGAAGAGGTACTTAAATTAGATAAAAAGGTGTGTGGGGAAAACCGGACCCCGGTCCTGGCAGATTATCTTAAAAATTCCTATACGTACCAGGACTCCGAGGGGATGCAGGGTTACTATCTTCCTCATCTGGGGGAAGGGCTGATTATATCTCCTGATGAAATAGCAGGTCTGGAGTTAATGAAATTGAGATGTCAAAAAAAGAATCAGGGAGTACTGCCGGTGGATAATACCCTGGGAGTAAACTTTCTTTTAGATAATGATTTTCAAAAGATAAGACGGATAAACCGGATGGTCAGGGGTGAGGACTTAAGTTGGGATCCCTCTAAGATATTTAACCGTATTTCCGGGAATATGGGGTAATTGAAATCTTATTTTAAGGTTTAGAGTGAGAATATGTTGTTTTTAAATATTATCTTTATTTTAATTTCCTTAAATTTGCTAGAATATCACCTGATCTTAATATAATTTTCAAGGAAATAGCCTTAATAGGCAAATTTTTTACTTAAGTATCAACTTAAATATATTAAAAGTAGGATAATGGGATTAAAAATGAGGGGTGATACTTTATGGAAAGACCAACCATAGCACAATTGATAAAGGCTTTAAAGGGTGTAAATTACCCGGCTAGTAAAGTTGAGATTCTAGCCCGGGCTAAAGAAAATAAGGCATCCAAAGATATAATCCGGAGTTTAAAGACGTTACCAAGTGCTGATTTTAACTCTGTAAATGAGGTCTCCCGTGCATTTTCTAGAAAAAATAGGGATGCTTTCTGGTTATAAAAGTAGATATATTTTTATTTTTTTTCCTCCTAGTTTTGAGCTCAATAAGAGATTCCATCAGGGGAATAGTAGGAGTGGCATTATTTAAAAAGAAGGGATTATGACCGGGAAAACCCCGCTTAAGCACTAATCAGAATTTAAAAAAAAGGATAGTATATTTTTTTAATAGGCCTGGCACTTATGGGGTATTTTTTATTAATAGTCCCGGTACTTTTGGGGCATGAACCTGAGGTACCAATCTTCGAAAATCATAATTATCAGTATATTCAATTTAAATTTATGCAGATTTAATCAAGGTCAATGGGTGTTTAATATCTGATTATTATATTCCGTGATGGGACATGAAGCTTCGAAAAGACATCATTTTACCTCCCCGGCTAAGATCCCGGGATGAGGGTGAAGAAAGACACGCGGAATGGCTGGAATTATTATATGATCTGGTTCTAGTAGCTGCTATTTCTATTTTAGCTATTAATCTTAGTTCAGATTATTCTTTTAAAGGTTTTCTACTATCAATTCCCTTATTTTTTATTATCTGGTGGGGGTGGGTGGGCCATACTTTCTATCTCACCAGATTCGGTACAGATGACCTTTTTAATAGATTTTTAACCATGTTGCAAATGGTTGCCGTAGCAGCCATAGCCGTAAATGTGGAAGATGCCTATAGTTTCAGTGGACCAAGTTTTGCAGTTTCTTATGCATTTTTAAGAATTATACTGCTATATGCATATTATAGGGCAGGTAAACACCTTAAAGAAGCTAAACCCCTGGCCAATCATTATGTTAAAGGTTTTGGATTAGTGGCTTTAATCTGGTTAATATCGGCATTTGTACCTGTCCCTTTTCGATTTATTTTATGGGCAATAGCACTAATAATTGATATATTAACTCCCCTCACTGCTAGTAAAGAACAATTTAAATTACCCCCTCATTCCACCCATCTACCCGAACGTTTTGGTCTTTTTACCATAATATTAATAGGTGAAGCAGTGGTAAGTATTGTTTTTACCATAAATTCTATCGGATTTGTGTTTTTAGCTGAAATTACTGGTATATTTGGTTTAATAATTGCATTTTGTATCTGGTGGAGCTATTTTGATGAATCAAAAGGTGCCGAGGCCAAAGTAATTGAATCTGAAAATGAGGTTAGTAAATACCAGTTATGGTTATATTCTCACTTCCCCTTACTCTTGGGAGTAGCCACTCTGGCAATTGGCATAAAACACGTCATAGCCCTGGACCTGTATGAGATCCTACCCTCTTATGAGGCCTGGCTTATTTGTTTTTCCCTGGCCCTAACCTTTATATCATTAAATTTAATCCATTTATCCTCTTTTAGCCTGGAGGAGTGTAAAAATAGGGTATTAATAATATTCCGGATGCCTTATTACATGGTCATAATACTGATTATATTGACTGGATTTTTAGGTGAAATGGTCCCTGGCTGGGCCTTTTTCGGACTTCTTACATTTTTATGTGTGATCAAGGTTATTCTTTCCCTGAGAGAAACTCCAGAAGAGCTGGTATGTAAATTGTGAATATTAGTTTTAATTGAAAAATTGGTAATAGATCCCCAGTTAAATAAAAAAAATGAGTAGTAAGGGATTTTTTTAAATCTCACCTTAATTAGAATCTAAACTGAGATCATACTTATCCACTACTTCCTGTAGTTCCGCATCCTCAGGACAAATCATTTTAAATTTATTAAGATATACTTTAGCTTCATCTAATTTACCCTCCTCCAGGAGTAATTCACCTTTACGTAGATACACGTAAGGATATTCCGGGTGATGAGCTAAAATATAATCCATTATTTGGTGGGACCTTTTATTATGACCTTCTTTACTAAGGAGGCAGGCTTTATTAAGCTGCACATCTTTCCGGGAAACCTCGAATTTAAAGGCTTTATTAATGTATTCACCTGCTTCATCTATTTTTCCCTGTTTCAACAGAAGATAACCCTTCATAGTAAGGGGTAGGATATCATTATATTCCAGGGCCTTATCCACACACTCATGGGCATGGTCATATTCTCTTAAATTTTCCCAGGAACAGGCCATGAGGTAGTAAAAATAGCTCATCTGCATTTTTTTTATAACAGGCCAGGTTTTTATTTTACCCTGCAGGGACATATCCCTGGCCTTATCCGCTTCATCATATTCTTTTAGCCGGGATAAAGTCGTCGTTAAGGCACACCAGGCTATCCTATCTTCTGGATTTTTTTCCACTAAAGCTTTCAGGGCAGCTTTTGATTCCTTAAATTTGCACTGGTCATATAATAATAAAGCTTCCTGGTAGGGTTTCAGGAATCTGGAAAATAAGATGTGTTTTATGATCATGAAGATGATGGATCCCATAATTATCAGGGCAAAAGCCAGGATTATATAATTAAAGCCCATATAGGGCATAAATAGTGTAGGTAGAATTAACCACCAGATGATTAATATCAGGATTAACACATTTATCTTATTTTTATGAAAAATTAGGCCGGTATCCCACAGGATATTATTTTCCATAATCTGATCCGATTCGGTAATCATTTTTAGTAAAATAAGTGAAAATATTCCTAAAGGCCATACTAAGTACTGGTAAAAAAGGATGCTTATTATAATTAGAAGGAAGGCCAGGGGATAGGTGGCCACCAGGAGGATATCTTTTAACTGTTTAGTCCG
>CAMYKT010000030.1 GCA_947259185.1 uncultured Methanobacteriaceae archaeon | reverse complement strand
GAGAATAATTCCGAGGAAAGGCGAGATATATAAATAGAAAAATCAATTTGGGCCAGGTCCCGGGACTGATATAAACTCTCATGAATCATGGACATGGATTTAACCCGATTTTGGCTTTCTTTAAATAGATCTCGTGCCTCTTCATCTTTTACATAATTGGTTTGCAAATTTAGCAGGCTGGAAATAATTTGCAGGTTATTTTTCACCCGGTGATGGATTTCTCGAAGCATAACCTCTTTTTCCTTAAGGGAATTTTTAAGAATGTTTTCTGCTTTTTTCCTGTCACTGATATCCCGGACTACAGTACAAAAAAGGGAGGGATTGGTCTTTTCTAAAAAGAAATTAATTACCTGAGTATCGCGAGAGGTACCATCAGCACGAATTATCACTTTTTCTTCCATATGTAATTTATTTGGAATTTTTGAGGATGCAAAGGCCTTATCCAAAGTCTTCTGAATCTGGTCTTCACTTATCAGTTTTTTATTTTCCAGGGTCATCATTTTATACAGTATTTCATATAGATAACGGTCTTTTACTTCTTCTTTACGGTATCCGGTGATGTTCTCCAGAGCATGGTTCCAGTAGATAATCTTTCCCTGGCTATTAGCCAGGGCCATTCCATCCGAAGTTTGTTCTATTACACTTCTAAATTTTAATTCACTTTCAACAATTTCCTGGAGTGCTTTTTTATGTTCGGTAATATCAGTACCAATAATTACAAAACCGGTGGGTTCTTTTATGATACTGTAAATAGGGGCCAGGTTAATTAATACATCCACTACATTACCTGAATTAGATATAATGGTGCATTCCCCATTAAAGCTCTCTCCATTTTTGATGGCTTTTTCCAGCTGTAATTTATTTTCCGGGGCAAAGATATCATATATACTTTGTTTTAGAAGTTCCTTTTCACTATATCCCAGCTGGGAGATTATGCTCTTATTAATCTTGGATACACGGCCCTTACGATCCAGCTGTACCAGAAAATTAGGCATGGTGGAAATTATTTTCTCTGCAGCCAGAGTGGGGGTGAGTAAAGGGAAATTATATCTCCAGATACCATAGACAATGAATATTAAACCCAGGGTAAGCATGGTCTGGGTAAACTCCGGGATGGGAATGGATAGTTCAATGAAAATAAAGTCGGTGATTAAACTCAATATCAGAGGGGTAAATAATCCTAAAGCCAGGTAAAGTGCCTGCTTTTTATCCATGCCTTCGGTTTTAAAGTAATAAGAAAAAACCATAATGGAAGCAGTTAAAGATATTATTACCGTCCATGCTGAAAATAAATAGTATATGAGGGGATTTTCCGGTATGGAGTAAGTCCAGCCCCAGTATTCTAATATTGGTGGTCCAATTAAAAGATCGGTGGTAAAACCAAATAATATGAATATGAGGGCAGGTCCATAGATTAAGGGGTAGGCAAATTTATTTTTTAAGAGATATCCTCTATTGGTAAATATAAGTGCAATCTGCAGCATAATAGCAGGTATCAGGGGCCATAATGTACTGACCTTTAACCAGAATAAGGCAGATTCTGGATTTTCCACCAGTCGGTAGGCAAATTCAGTGAGGGCCATAAATGAAACCAGAATACTGAAAATTGCTAAAACCCGGTTAAGGGAGTTTTCCGGGTTTCGAAAATAGATGAAATTCCCGATAAAAAAAGAGGTGAGTGCTGCTAAGAGTGAAATAAGAGAGTATTCATTGAACATAAGTCTCTACTGATTATTGTTTTTAATATTTAAAAAGTTAATCCCCATAGGAAATACTAATTAGTTCTATAAGATAAAATTAAAAATATTTAAAAGGATATTAAAGTTATTAAACCATCTATACTCTTTAATTCTCCTTTATTTACCATATCTTCCAGAACATTCTCTATGCGGTCAAAGGTTTTTTTACTGGTGGTTTTAAAACCAAATAACCGGGAGGTTCTAATAATTAGTTCCCTTTTATTAATTTTTTTTTCAAATTCCAGAACCATTTTCAGTGCTTCTCTAATTTCTTCAGCAGATATAAAGGTAATATCTGGTTTATATTTCCTCAGGCGGACATCAATACGGGAGGTGTCATTTAAAAGGAGGAAATCACCACTACGGCGGATGTTTCCATTATTTTCCGCCATTTCCATCCCACTGGATATGATATTTCGCACCTTACTACCTGCCCTTCTTAGTCCGCAACTTTCCCTGATTCTCCTTATTACCTCTTCTTTATGTATGGGTCCTTCCGTGGATACTATCTCACTCACCACAGAAGATAGGGCCGGTATGGAAGATTTGTACAGATCATCCCCACAAGTCAGGCTGATAGTATCATAGGTCTGGTAGGGTATAAGTTTATCCTCCAGCCGGGGAGGGGCATCCGCAGGGATTTCATCAATAGTTGGGGTAAAAACAGGATCTTCATCTAAATCAGGACTTAAACCAGTACCATTACCTACCTCAGGAGTTAAATCACTAGTTTCATCCTCTAAATCAGAACTAAAGCCAGTATCATCCTCTTCATCAAAAGCTAAATCAGTAATATCATCACCTAAATCAGAACTAATAGCAGTATCATCCTCTTCATCAAAAGCTAGATCATCATCTTGTTGTGTATTTAAATTCATAGTCCCTGAATCTATTTTAGTAGACTGATTTACGTTAGTTGATACGTCCGCTGCATTAGAATCTCCCCCTGCTGATTCTGCATCTAATGACTCTCCACCATTTCCTTCTATTTTCTCGCCTTCACCCAGCACATCTTCCCAGATATCAGGCACTTCCTCCTTAATTAGATCATTTCTAATCTTTTCAATGGCCAGGAGAACTTTTTTCTGAGTTTCTTCCCGGTTACGGTACCAGTCGGTGGACCACACATGGATTATCTTCCATCCCAGTCCCTCCAGTATCTGTTCCCGGAGTCGGTCCCGGTCCCGGGCTACCGGGGAGCTATGGTACATGGCTCCATCACATTCAATTCCCAGGAGATATCTACCAGGATTTTGTTCATCCCGAATAGCCAGATCCACCCGGAATCCAGCACAACCCACATTACGCTCCACATCTAATTCATTATCCACTAAAAATTGGTATAGAGAGTTTTCAAAGGTACTCTGATATTCATCTTTTTCTGATTCTACTCCCATACTTCCGGTCTCGGCATACTGGAGGAAGTTTTTAAGGGCACGAACCCCGAAAGGAGTGCCGGAATTTACATGAAGATCCATGGACTGGAAGTTGGAGAATACCACACATTTTTCCCGGGCCCGGGTAATAAGCACATTTAAACGTCTTTCACCACCTTCCTGATTGAGGGGTCCGAAATTAAGAGATATTTTATGATTTTCATCAAAACCATAACCTATGGAGATTAATATTACATCCCTTTCATCTCCCTGGATTGTTTCCAGGTTTTTAACAAAGAAGTGCTCCTTATTTTTTTCCTGGAAGTATTTTTCCATAGTGGGGTTTTCTTTACGTTTTAATTCCAGTTCTTCTAAGATGGCATTCATCTGGGCCACCGAGAAGGTACCTACCCCCAGGCTCCGGGAATCACCATGTTTTTGGAAGTGGTCAAAAATCATATTAACCACTTCTTTTGCTTCTAAGGGATTGGATCTACTTTTTCCTCGTTCATAAACTGTTTCCGGGTGATACTCATTTTTTAATCCCAGTTCTTGACTTTCATGGCAGGGTGAAGGATATACCAGGAGGTGGTTGTCATAGAATTCCTTATTGGAAACTGCGATTAGTGATTCGTGCCGGCTGCGGTAGTGCCAGCGGAGCATTTTAACCTGGAAACTGCGCTTACATAAATGGAGGATACTTTCCATATCAGCAGCAGTGGCTATTTCCTCTGTTTCTTCTTCTGAAGAAATCATCTGATCAAAAAAGGAAGTAGGGGGTAACTGGTTGGTATCACCCATTACCACCGCAGTTTTAGCCCTTAAAAAAGCACCTAACGCGTCTTCAGGTTTTACCTGGGAGGCCTCATCAAAGATAACCACATCAAACTGCATCCGGGAAGTGGTGGGATCCAGGTACTGGGCAATGGAGAGGGGACTCATCATAAAGCAGGGTTTTATCTGTTTTATTAATCCACCAGCCTTGCTTAATAATTTTCTTAAAGGCAGGTGTCCTCTTTTACGGGTGAGTTCTCCACTCAAGATACTGGCCTGGGAATTAGGTGCTGCACCTCCAAATACCAGGGGCATTTCCTGGTTCAATTTATGGAATAATCGTTTACGGTTTAATTCAATAATCCGGGAGTCCAGTTCCTGGAACTCCTTAATCCTCCCCTGGTGCAAATCTCCAATAAAAGTATAGAGGATGGATAACTCTTTAAAGGCCATAGCCAGTAAACTATCAGCTAGATTACCCTCCATGGCACTTTCCACATCTTCCAGTTTTATTTGACCAGATTCCACTGAGGGTATGAAGGCCGCCGCCCGGGTTTTCATACACAACCTTTTCTTTTCCAGGTACTGGGACCATAAAGGTAAAATACTTAAGTTTTCCTGCCAGTCCTTTAATTTAGATTTCCACTGATTGTAAGTAACATATTCCGGTTCTTTATTAAATATGACATGGCTGTGGGTGTTAAGACGATTTTTTAGTTTATCCAGCCTTATATTGAAGCGGTCGGCATCTTGTAGAACCTCCTTTTTATGGGAGAGTACTTTATTTTTTTCTATTCCCTGGGCTGCTAGTTCAATAGTTTTATCGGTGATTATTTTTTCCTGGACCAGTTTTCGGAAAAGTACTATCCAGTGGGCGGTGGCAGTAAGATCAGTTAAAGAGGCATTTTCCAAATTCCACATAGAGCCAAAGAATTTATGGGCCTTAACGTCATGGCTTACAAGTTCCTTATGCAAATTCAGGTAATCTTTTAATGATTCTAAGTCCTGTATTATCTCATAATCATTAGAAGGAGGTGTTTCAAGGTACAGGGAATCTATTTCATTTTTTATTTTACGGTATTTACCACTTAAGAATTTAATTTTACTGGAAGATTGTTCCAGGTACTCCTGCAGGAGCCGGTCCAGGTCTTTTTCCCGGGCCGAGTCATGAAATTTATCCAGAATATTACGGGTGCTGTGCAATTTTTTAAGTTTATCCAAAAGTAGGAAAGCATCATTTTCATGTTCATCCCATACTGTTGAATTTAAAACTGCCAGGTCAACCGGTCGGGACTGTGCCAGTACATCAGCGGCCTGAATGGATTTTTCAAATTCATTAAAATTCTTGGAGGGTTTAATCCCATAGCAGTCCTCCAGTGCTCGTATTTTTTTACGTAAGGATTCTAAAAGATCCCTGGTTTCCTGAATAAGTAATTCTATCCCCTGGGCATCGGGAGGTAAAATCATACCGGGGTCTGTACCAGACCAGGTATTATCAGCAAGGGGAGGTAATAACTGGGCTAATTTAGCCAGATTTTCCAGTTCAATAATTGATTCTTCCCATTCTTCAGGAGTTATAGTCTCTGGAGAAGGTATTCTTACCAGGGGAAGATTTTTGAAGTGTTTTTCAGCATTTTCCTTCATCCCAAATAACTGAAAAGGAGATAACCTTATCTGGTAGAGAGGCTGATGTAATCCCTGGTTATAATCATTTAACTGACGCCGTAAGGTTTCTAAACGGTTTAACTGTCGTTCAATATCCAGTTCTTCTGGTGAAGATTCATTTAAAGATGATTCCAACTCCTGTAAAACGTCTTTTTTACGGGTCTTATGGGAGTGGAGTTCCAGACAGAATTTACCCAGTCCAATACCATCCAGTCTGTTTTTAACCACTTCCAACGCCGCCATTTTTTCACTGACAAATAAGACCGTTTTCCCATGGGCCATAAGCTCGGCAATGAGATTTACAATGGTCTGGGACTTACCAGTACCCGGGGGGCCTTCCACCACCAGGTTATTTCCAGATTTCACATCTTCAATAACAGCAATCTGGGAAGAATCAGCATCCATTACGTGGTAAAGATTCTCATACTGTAGTTTACTATCCACTTCACTTTCCTGGAAACTGGATTTTCTTTTATGGGGATCTGGATTGAATAAAGCCTCAATTAATGGTTTTTCAGTAATATCCACCCCTTCTTTATAGGAGGCGGGGTCCAGGTCCCGGTACATTACAAATTTTGTAAATGAAAAAAATCCTAACTGGATTTCTTCTAAGACCTGCCAGTCTTTCATGGATTTTGTGGATTTTTTTACTTTTTTTAAGTATTTTTCCACACCCTCCGGTGTAAGAGGCATTTTAAATTCAGGTAAATCCAGGTCCATTTCCTTTAACTTGGCCTGGAGGGATATATTGGTTAGTATGTCATTACCATCCCAGTGTATGGAAAAAGATTTACCTACCTTTCTTCTTTCCAGGATTACCGGGATTAATATCAGAGGGGCCTTGCGCACATCCGGTTCATGGGGTTCTGTCCATTCTAAAAATCCCAGACCTAAATAGAGAATATTATATCCCTGCTCCTGAAGCATGGTCCGGGCCCTTTGATTAATATAAAAAAGTCTTCTTTGTAGTTCAGAAGGTGTTAAATCAGTTTCTAAAAAGCGGGACTTGTTTTCTTCTGTAATTTCCACTTCAACGGGAGGTAGTTCCCATAAATCAGAACTCTTCTTTACCGTTTCAACTTCAACTTCCTCATCTTCCCTAACTTCTTTACGAGGCAAAAATTGCATTTTCTTTTCTTTTAAAACCAGGAAATCATAGATATGGTTGAGGTCACTTTCTACTACCTCAATAGTACGGGAACGAGGGCGGAATTTTAAAAGCTGATTACGCATACTTAAATCCAGGAGTTTCCTCCTTAGACTTTTAAATTCTTTTTGAATAGCTGCAGTGTTTTTATTCCCCATCATAAGTTCCCTCATATTAATTTTTAAAAATTATTCAATTTTATTTAATTACCAGCCCCGGGCAAGGTACTTTGTTTCTGATATTTACTTAAATAACTTATCTAATAAATATTTTGAGGATAGAAACTAATAGATGTAGCATCATAAGCCGGGAGTAATGCATTTATCTTAAATTTCATCATGCATCCTGGATAGGATAAGGGCCAGGGTAACAATATCCATCCGGTTGTGTTCAATGATAGGTACCAGAGGGCCGATATTATCCTCCTCCAGATAGGTTTTATAGTAACCAGGTATATGACTTCCGGGTACATCATCCACCCGTTCTATATTAAATAAATGCCTTTCGATGGTGGTAAGCCTACAGTTTGGTAGAGTAGATCCCCAGAAACGCCGGGAATAATGATATAAATCAAAGTGAGGTTGATTAAGGTCCTGTTCTATTTGAAAGTATTGGAAGCGGTTTTTGATATAGGGTAAGTCAAAACTGGCCCCATTAAAAGATACAAAGGCAGATTCTTCACATAAATGGGAAGTTATTCCAGATAATACGGCGGGTTCCTCACCCAGATCACGGCAAAGGTACTGCCGGACCTCAATTTCATCCTTTTTCAAGGTGGCCTCCCCCATGAGGATAACTGGCTGGTGGTTTAATCCCAGGGTTTCAATATCCATAAAAATAAAATGTTCCGGGTCTTTATATCCGGCGCACTCCAGAACCCGCTCATGGGAGGAAGGGTACTTTTTTTTTACCAGTTCCATAATAGAGGAGCTATCCTCCTCTTCCAGTTTACTAAGGAACATTTCAGCTTTCCAACCGATTTTTGGGTGTTCCTGTAATTTTTCCATGTTGGTGAAACCTTCTTTTTTTAAGCGGGATTCGGTAGCAGGACCAATACCTGGAAGGAGTTTAAGATCACCACTCATTGATTTTTTAATCTCACCACACTTTTTTAGACAAAAATCAATTTTATCCCGGGATTTTATGAGATAGGTAGCTCCATAAGAGTTTTCTATTTCTTCTCCACAGAAAACCTCATCCAGGGTTTTATCCTGGTATTCATTTAAAAGACGGTGCTTTAAATTAGTCACCGGGTCTAATGATTCCTGTAGATGGTCTTCGTGGCTATTATTCTGGTAGAGTGGCATGTTAATCCTTATTTAAATAAATCTTATATCAATATTAGATTATCTTGCTTATTAATTATCTTTTAATCCTTAAAATAGTTTTAGAGAGCAGTTGGAAATTAATTAAAATAATTTAGAAAAAGAGTTGGATGGCTCCCATAATAATAAGTTCCCAAAAATAGGATAAGAAGTAATATTTATGAATCAGACTGAATTATCATGGAAGATGACTGATTATTAGTTTTTATCTAAGAAAAATAATAAAACATTTATTAGCTTATAATCTATTAAATTTGTAATTAATTAAAAATTGAAATAGCAGGTGTTTGTCTATGAAGAAAATACAGATTTTAAGTATTTTGTTGATACTGTTTGTGGTGATGGTAGCTGGCTGTACCAGTGATAGTAGTGATGATTGGTCCTCCAATAAAACTTATTCCGGGATGGGAGTAAGCTTTGTTTATCCCGGGACCTGGACTGATCAAAGTAATGATCCCGTGCTGGTAGATACTTTTGGAGAATCGGGAGTAGCTGTTGGTAAAGACAATGAAATCTTTGGTTTTGTAGTAGTGGATGTTGGGGTTTTATCAGAAACAGAAAAAGATGAATTGATAAACGACCTTATAGAAACCTATAAAACTGAACTAAGTTTAACCACCCAAAAAGATCTGATGGTGGATGGTGTAAGTGCCAAATTACTCTCAGCGCCAAACCCCACTGAAGGTATATACACTAATGTAGCCTTCTGGATAAAAAATGACGATTTATACATTACGGTTTATACCTCTGAGGACAGTGCTACAGAAACCTTCGAGAGAATTCTAAACACTTTCAAAACGACTTAAAAATTGTTTTTTTTCTTTTTTTATTTTTAAGGAAATAATTAGAATTTTATAAAGGTCTATACTTTTTATTACCAGTTAATAGCATATTCTAAGGATCAGGAATGCTTTTTTAGTTACTTATCAATTTGATGAGGATTTGATTTTAATCATAGATCTATTTTAAGATTAAAAGTCATTTTTATAAATTACAGTAATTTGCGCAGACTATCTGAAGCCTGCTCATGGTCCGGGTTTAAAGTTAAAACCCGGCTGAAGTACTGTATAGCTCCCGGGATATCCCCCTGTGATTGTAATATCACTCCTAAAAGATACCAGGCATTGTAAAACTGAGGATCCTTTTTTATAATATCCAGTAAATTGAGTTTAGCCTCCAGGTACTCCCCGCTGTGGTAGAGGGCAATGGATAAAAGGTAAGATAACTGTAAATCCGAGGGTTTTAATTGCAGGGCCTGGGATAAATATTCCGCTCCCTGAGCACTATCCCCTTTTAAGTCCAGAAGCTGACCCTTTATTTTTAATAGCTCCCAACCCGCAGGTTGCATATCCAGGGCATTATCTATTAAAGATAGTGCTTCCTCCAGCTTCTCAGATTCCATTAATTCCAGGGATCTACTCTTAAGTTTATCCACACTATCAAATTCTATATAGGACTCTCTTCCTGCTGTGGCAGCCATAATTTTATCCTTATCGGGTTTTTGATATTCACCAATCACCTCTTTTAATTGACCGGATTCTGCTTCCTGCATCATCTTTTTAAGGATATAACTGGTGGCTTCTTTGTGCAGGGGCCGATTTTCATTACCGCATTTAGGAGAATATATACAGGAAGGACAACCTTCCTTACACTTACAGGTACTAATAAGATCCCGGGTTGACTTTATAAGTTCTTCAAATACCTGGATGGCTTTTTCTGCTAATCCTATCCCTCCTTTGTGAGCATCGTATATGAAAATAGTGGGGGCCTGGGTGTCCGGGTGATAAGGAGTGGATAATCCTCCAATATCCATACGGTCACACATCACATGTAAGGGGAATAAGGCAATAAGGGCATGTTCGGTACCATGTAAACCTCCCGCAAATATATCATCCCCGGTGAATTTCTCCTCCAGTACCTCTTTTAAATGGGAGGGTAGGGTGAACCACATACCCCTGGTTTCGAATTTCAGGGGAGGTAAATCCAGAGGATAGGTGCCCAGTACCTTACGGTAGTTGAGTAATTTGTATTTATGGAAGTCTTCTCTTACTTCCAGCACCCCGAAGTGTACCTTTAATCCTCCTATCTGGCGGTTTTCTATTTTTTCCAGGACTTTTATATCCACTTCTTTCAGGACCTGGGTGTGGTAGTCCACACTGCGCCGGGCTACATTTATTATCTTCTTTTTATTATCAAAATTCTCCACGGTATAGGTCTCACCCTGGTTAATAAGTACCGCTCCTTCATGGGCTTCCCGGTAAGCCTGGGATCTCTCCATCCTCTCCATTAACCGTCCTGAGTGCATCACCTGGAATATATCAGAGGATATTTCATCTAGACCATGCTTAAAAGCAGGATTATCACCGGCAATATACATCCAGTTATGGGGATTTTTTTTAATTAAACCATCCCTTTCTGCTTCCTCTAAAAAAGACGGTTCTCCATAAAAGTATTCTTCTAATTCTTTTTTAGTAAGAGGCAGTTCATGGATAGCGCACAGTAAATGTCCCCGGATGATATGGGGATTGTGTAAGTCTATTATGGCGTTTTCATGAGGTTTATCAAAGAAAAAGTGAGGATTGCTCATGAAATATTGATCCAGTGCATTTTGAAAGGCCACCAGCACCACCAGGGAATCGTTTTTATGTCTACCAGAGCGACCGGCCTGCTGCCAGGTGGAAATCATGGTTCCCGGGTATCCAGATATAATCACTGCATCCAGGGATCCGATATTTATACCCAGCTCCAGGGCATTGGTGGTGGTAACCCCTATAAGTTTCTGGTTTCTTAATTTTTCTTCAATTAACCTCCTCTCTCTGGCCAAGTACCCTGCCCGGTAAGCAGTTATTTTTTCAGTTAATTTAGGTTTACGTAAGTCGATTTCCTTTTTAGACCACATAGCTATTAATTCTGCCATTTTACGGGATACCGTGAAGCACAGGGTCTGTAATTCATGTAAAATAAAGTATAAAAATAGGTTCTGGGTTTCCTGGTGCACCGAAAGGTCAGACTTCTTCTTGTAAGGATTATACAGGATGAAGTGTTTTTCCCCCCGGGGGGAGGTGTCCTGGGTGACTACCTGGAAGGGTTTTCCCACCAGTTTCTGGGAAAACTCCTGGTGGTTGGCCAGGGTGGCGGAAGATAGAATAAATTGCGGATCTGATCCATAATATTTGCAAATCCTCCGCAGTCTCCTGATTAAAAAGGCTACATTGGAACCAAATACACCCCGGTACTGGTGTGCCTCATCAATAACCACGAATTTAAGGTTACGGTAGAAGCGCTTCCACTGGTGGTGCCAGTATAAAATCAGGTGCAGTTCATAGGGATTGGTGAGTACTAAACGTGAATTACGCTTAATAGAGGGCCTATCACTTTTAGGGGTGTCACCATCATATATGGCTGGTTTTAAATCCAGAACAAGGTCTTTTTCCAGGTCTTTTAGTACTTCTAACTGGTCATTGGCCAGTGCTTTAGCAGGATAGATGTAAAGTGCGGTGGATTTATCATCACATAACTCTTCCATTATAGGTAAATTAAAGGCCAGAGTTTTACCAGAAGCGGTGGGGGTGGTGATAAGCACATTTTCCTTTTCTCTTACCAGATTAAATGCCTGGGCCTGGTGCTGGTAGAGATTTATCCCGTTTTTATCCAGATAGTCCTGGATATTACAGGGAAGGTTTTCCACCTCCTGATAACTTCCTTCCCGGGAAGGTAGGGTTTCTATATGTTCAATTTTGTCCCGAAAACGGATGTCCCTTCCTATTTTATTTAAAATCTTCTTGACCATGATTTATCCTGATAGCTGGTACTCTTATATTTATATTAATAAGTTACAGGACTTTATAAAGATTTGGAAGGCCAGGATAAAATCTAATAGCACCTTATTAAAAAGAACCGTTAGTACCCGGATAGGGGAGTAATAAATAATATTTCCAGGTATTAAAAAAGATTCTATAATTACCTGCCTTATAGCCACGGCAATGGTTTTAAGTAAAACCGGTCCATCCATCCGTACCTGGCGAAGGATAATAGATTGGTCTTAAATAAAAACTAAAAAAAACTTTTTTTTGCATTTTCTTTAAATCATCCAGGGAACATTCCACAGTTTCCATAATAGGGGAAATCAGGGTGAATTTAGACCAGTCTTTAACTTTTATCAGGTTTTCTTCAAAGGCCTGGTGGTAAAAACGGCTCCCGGGATAGGGGGTGGCCAGCGAAAAAATAGCATAAGATGGTTTTCAGTTCCTGGACAAAGTTAATGGTATTTTTAATGCTACTATCGGTATTTCCCGGTATACCCTGCCCTACCAAGTTAATGGTGTGCATTTCTATTTACTTGATATTGGAAAGGCCTTTTTTATAGTTAATAAGATTAAAAATAGATGAAAAAAGTTTTTTAAGAGTAAAATTCAGGATGTTAAAAATATAAAGGTAATAAAGGCAAATATGGATATATTATTACACTTAAATTATACTAAAACAGGTTCGATATACTAATTGGTATTCATGATTAGTGAGGTATTATAATGAGTGAATGGATAGAAGTTAAAAAGGATGAAGAAGAAGCTAGGGAAAAGCCCACTATATGGGATCCTCAGGCTGCAGGAGAATTTCTTACCGGTATTTATATTGAATTGGAAGAGGATGTGGGCCAGTATAAGAGCAAAATGTACACCCTGAAAAATGAAAAAGGTGAAGTAAAAATCTGGGGCTCCACTGTACTGGATAATTTAATGGATAAAGTACCTTTAGGGGTAGAAGTAAGAATCACCTTTGAAGGAAAACAACCCTCCAAGCAAGGTAAAAATCCCTGGAAGGATTATAAAGTGGAATATAGAAGTATCTAAAAATTCCCTTAAAAGATTGAATATACTAAAAATTCCCTTAAAAGAGTGAATATACTAAAAATATATAATTTTTTTTTGATTATAGCTTATTTTTATGTCTAAAAAATAGAAGATAAGGTTAATTAATTTTTAAAAAAGAATAAAAAGGGAGTAAATTATTCAGGCTTCGCTGATTAATTTTACCCTGGTTAAAGCGGCGATATTGGTGTTAAGTGCCCTTAAATCTTCTTTATTTAAGTTCCGGATATCGTTGTGTCCACTTATCTGGGCTAACATTTTTATTTCTTCATTCATGGCATTGATGAAGTTACTTACCCTCTCTCCCTTGGTTTTTGGTTCCAATCTTCTTCTCATCTTCAAATCCTGGGTGGCTATTCCTTCCCGGCAGTTTCCACTGGCACAGGATTCACAACCACGACATCCCATGGCAATTAATGCTGCAGTGGCCACATATACGGCATCAGCCCCTAAAGCCAGGGCCTTAGCAGCAGTAGCACCGTCTTTTATACCCCCGGCCATAATGAGATCCACCTCATCCTTAACTCCCATGTCATTTAAACTGTCCACCGCCTGAATCAGGGACCCCACCGTAGGTATACCCTGTTCTTCAATCACCACATGAGGGGCAGCACCGGTTCCACCTTCCATACCATCCACGGCCACGATATCAGCTCCAGCCTCTACCGCCAGGCGTACATCATCATATACCCTTCCGGGTCCCAATTTGACAATGATAGGTACCTGGGAATCGGTGACTTCCCGGAGTAATTCCACGTGTTTACCCAGGTCTCCTTTCTGGGTGGAGTCTAAAAATCGGCAGGGGCTTAAAGCATCAGTTCCCATAGGGAGTCCCCTTACGCTGGCCACTTCAGGTGTTATTTTCTCCGCCAGAAGATGTCCACCCATACCTGGTTTGGCTCCCTGACCTACCTTGACCTCTATGGCTTCGGCACTACGCAGGTAAGTGGCTGATACTCCAAACCGTCCTGAGGAGTACTGTACTGTTAGTTTATCTGCAGCTTCTCTTTCTTCCGGAATGAGCCCTCCTTCTCCGGTGTTGGCAATGGTTCCAGATAGGCTGGCTCCAATGGCCAGGGCCACTTTACTTTCTTTACTAAGTGAACCATAGGACATAGCCCCGATCATGATAGGAGTATCCAGAACCAGAGGATTTTTAGCATAACGGCTTCCCAGGATGACCTGACTGTTACATTCTTCCCGGTATTTGTCCACCGGAGGAACCGCCAGTTGTCCCGGTACCATTACCAGTTCGGATAGGGTGGGTATTTCCCTTCTTAATCCGCAGGATCTGACCCGGTAGTTTCCCTGCAGGGCTTTTCTCTGAATTTCATCCATATCGGGATCTGACCACATGGCCCGGGGATCAGCAGGTACCGCACTCACTGATATAGCATCATTGGGACACATCTTAGCACAGATTCGGCATCCCGCACAACTCTCCATCCTGGTGGGGAAGGGCTGGTCATTAATGACATCGTATACCTCATTGGGACAGTTGTTGTAACAGGAGTAGCATTTTTTACACTGCTCATCGTCCTTGTCATCACATTTATACCAGCAGCACCCTTCCCGGTCGAAACTTCTAAGGCACAGATCTTTATTTCTTGTAACTATAAATGGCATATTATTAACTTCCTTTTTATGCTTTTTCCTCTTTTAAGGCTTTGAATCCTATAGAGGCTACACTGTATTTGGTTCCGGCGGCTTTGACCACGGTTCCAATATCACTGGTGAGTCGGGGTTTAGGTTTCCATGCTTTTTCTTCATCTTCACTTACAATGAATACCTTATCCACAATTCCTTCTTTTAAAAGATAACTTAAAATAGCAGTTACTGCTCCACCGTCCTGGCCTTCAATGAAATTAGCATTAACTGCTTTAATATCCAGATAATCCCCTATGGGTTTATCATCCAGACTTCGAGGTAGTACCGCCTCTGTTACATAAGTTCGGGGGCAAGCGGTGTAACAGGCATGACATCCTTCTTCACAGCTACCTTTGATATATGGTTTACGGTCATGGATTTTGATGATATTGGTGGGACATACGAATTCACAGGCCCCGCAGAGTACGCAAGCCCCTTCACTTATTACATCACTTTCCAGGTTATCAAACTGGCATTCCTGCACATATTTCTGGAATTCTTCTTCACTTACATCCCGGCGGTATACCACTGGCCGGGATATGGCCTCTCTTTTCTGGATATTAAGTCTGTTAGTAGATTTTTTACTGGTTGCTATCCGTTTAAGGAGGTTTAATCCTTTTTCTTCAATGTCCTGGGTTTCTATTTGTCCCTGTTTTTCCAGGGCTTCTATGATTTCCTGACCCTTAGGAGTACGTATTATTACGGTGGACCAGCCCTTAGGAGAACCTATAGATCCAATGGATATGTCAGATATGTCGGCAGTGTAATCAGAACATATATCACAGTTTTTCCGGATGAAACCTTCTGCTTTGGCCAGTGGGACTTCAAAGGTAGTTCCATCTTTTTTAAGGAATTTTAACTGGTTTTGTTCGATACTGCATTCTTTTACTTCGTTGATATCCACCTGGTTTTCTTCCAGAAACATCCGCATGTACTTGTAGGAAAAGGTTTCCATACAGAATAATCCTATCTTAATATCAATGGGGGAACCACCGGTGATGTCCGGGTACTTATTGACTTTAGTTGCAGCCAGAACCTGACAGGGAGTTCCAACCATGGCTATTTTTTCGTCTTTCATTGTATTATTCTCCTAGTGTCCATAGAAGGGTCTTTTACTTTGAATGTCTATCTTTTTAAAGGCATCCAGGTCAAATTCAAGGTGGTGGGCATTTAATATTTCACTTATTTTGGCTTTATCTTCCTCATCCATGTCCATGAATACGGCGTTCCGGCCCAAGCTTTCCACTTCACCGGTGATATAGATATTACCTCCCAGCATCCAGTTTCCGGTTTCGGTAGAGGCATTGCCCAGGATGATGATATCTCCTTGGAGCATGAACATGCCGGCCTGGGATCCTATATCTCCCTGGACAATGATTACACCACCCTTATTTAGTTCAGCCAGGGAATCACCAGCATCACCTTTAATAAGCAGGTGCCCTCCGTACATACCGTAGCCGGCACCGTCACTGGCTGAGCCTTCCAGTATAATTTCCCCGGCAGTCATGTTGTTACCTAGAAAACGGGCGGTATTTCCCTCAATCTTTATACAGGATCCTTCGTTTAAGGCCCCTATAAAGTCCCCGAATTCTCCTTTTAAGTTGAATTCAATGCCTGAGGGGTTTCCCACAGCGATAGAATCTAATTTTTTAGTGTTTTCTATAATTATCCTGTTTTTTTGCTCCTGGAGAGCTGTTTTTATTTGTTGATTTATTTGATGGGTTGTGAGATTTTCATCACTTATTTTTATTTCTGGACTCATGTAGTGATTCCTCCCATATAAGTAGGTTTAATTAATTAAAAGCCTGTTAATAATAGCTTTTTAAACCAAGCTCGTTGTTCAAGATTTTAATAAGGTAATCCCTTAAAATATGCCGGATATTAAATTTTTGAAATGATTATTGATGATTAAGATTAATAACATCCGGTGGGCCTACACCGGCAAGTGGTTACCGTCTATCTTGAACTATGAATTAAGCTTTTCGTGAATTTATTGTTAGATGTATATATATTTATTGAAAGTTCTAACAATATAGCTAAGATTAGAGGAAAATTTTTATAAATTGTTTAATTTATAAATCAAATAAAAGGATATTGTTTAGTAATAATTGTTTTTTGATGAATATTTGTGCTACAATTTGGAAAAATATTCAAAATAGTATTAAATAAAAAAGTAATAATTATCCAACTGTTTAATTAAAATAATAAATAATGATAGAAGGGTTAATACTAAAAACCTGAAAGTCTACTGATTCATCCTGCTAAAATGCTCCTGATTTATTTAATAATAAGTAGTAACAATTTATATCCTCATGTTAACATAATATTACATACTGTGGAATCAAAAATATCAATATTCAAAATAGCAGTTCATATTCCGGGGAAAAATATTTAATACTCAACCAGGCATTATTCAGCTAGATTTTCACCAAAAATTCGTTATTTTTAAGGTTTGGTTCCATTTGTGTATCAAAAAAAAGAGGTGAAAAAGATATGCGAAAAATAGCTACCATTTTTATGTTAATGGTTACTCTATCGGTAGTCTTTGCCGGGGCAGTTTCAGCCCAGGATGTCAGTGTAGTGGTTATAGATGAAAATGATGAACTGGTGGAAGAAGCATGTGTAGGTGAAGAAGTAACGGTTGCAGTATTGGCCGAAAATACAGGTAATGAAACTATTGACAATGCACTGGTTACCCTGCAGGAAGATCCAGAAAATTCACTCAGATGGTGGTCCGAGGATTATATAGATGTCCTGGATGCTGTGGCTTTCTTCAATGGGGTAAGATATGAAAACACTGCCGCCAATCCCTTCTACTTCTATGACCTGGATTTAGATGCTTATGTATTCTGGATTGGATGGAATGGTCCCATGTTCCCTGGGGATGTTGCCGAGTTATATGTACCCGCCTGGGTAATGAGTACTGGTGAGATAACGGTGAATGCCATCTTATGGGATTGGGAAGGATACCCCTTCGAACCAAATCCTGAAGGTCCGATATTCCTGGATGAAGATAGTTACACCTTCCTAGGAGTAGAATGCCCGGTTCCAGCTGATGCTGCCACGGTGCCCATGCAACATACTGGTACCTCCTTAGCCTTAGCTGCTCTGGGATTACTGGGTATAATAGGTGGAACCATATACGGTAAATTCAGATAAAAAACTTTTTTTATTTTTTTTTTTATTTTGGCTTAATTCTTATTAAAAACAGTTTTATGTTTTACCCTTTTTATTCAACTAATTTTTAAGAAAAATAATAATCATATAACTCTTTTTTTATCCTGAACTCCTTATTTTAAGTTAAAAACAATTTACCAGTTTTAGGAGTAGTTTATAGGATAAATTAGGATAAGCTGCCTGGTTAATCGTTCCGGTAAAATATAAATCTTTACTGGGGCAATAATAGCTAAAGGCCCCGGATAATCCGGAATGGCCCCAGAACTCAGGAACCCCTTTTAAGGGAGAAAAAATTCGAGGTAATTTAAAGCGCATAAGTCCCACCCCATATTGTAAGGGGAAAAATATCTTATTCCATTTTTTTAAATCCTCCAGATATTCTACTGGAAAAAAAGTACCCTTAAAAAAAGCCTTTAAAAATATCATTGATTCTGAAACGGTGGATACTATACCTCCATCCCCGCCAAAAGAGGCCATAGCCCGGGGGATGTGTAATTTTTCCTTTTTATAGTAAATCTCCTGAGGTTCAGTATCCTGGATATCCGGATAGAGGTAGGTATTTTCCAGTTTAAGGGGCTGGAAAATATATTCCTGGAGGGCCCGGGCTATCTTTTCTCCAGTAATGGTTTCTATTACCTGATCCAGTAACTGGAAATTGGTATCTGAGTAATGGGCTTTACCGGGAGTTCCTGGTGCAAATTGGGGTTTCATAGTTCTAACCATATTTATTACATCATCAAAGCCCCAGTACTCATCCTGGCCATTTAGGAGCGTTTTAATAAGCTTATCTTTTTTTGCGGGTTTATCTTCAAAGTAGTCCGGCACCCCAGAAGTATGGGCTAAGAGTTGATTTAGAGTGATACTTTCACTGTAATCTACCCCTTTAAATACATGGATGCCTGCTATTAAGTCAGATGATAGGTAATCTGACAGGGTATCATCTAAATCCAGTTTACCATCCTGCCTTAACTGCAAAATAAGGGCAGTGATATACAATTTACTGGTACTGGCTATAAAATAAGAGGAGCCTGTATCCATATTTCCGGCAGATCCTTGCCAGGAAAATGAATCATCCCCTGATTCTATTTTAACCACCAGGCCCGGTATTTTTTGAGGGTGGATGGTTTTATTAAGGATATTTTGTAGTTGGGAGGTGAGTTGATGTGACATATTATTACCTGAATTTAGGATTATCGATTATTATAACCCTAATTCCTTTAATTTTGTTTTATTATGGATTTTTGACTTAAACTAATTTACGAAAAATAATATAGGAATATCCCTGGCAAAAAGAATTCCTGGAAAGGATTTCAGTTTAATATTCTTAAACCTTACATTTAAATTAGACAATTATTTATAATTGCTTTTAGATAAATAGAATGTAGATAAAAAGAGCACATACAAATCAAGCTTAAATTAAAATTTATGAGGGATTAATAAATTCTATAGAATTTTTTAGTAAAAATAAAAATATAAGGAGGAGAAAAGATGGCAGAAGTACAACAGGTAAGTGGAGGGGCCATGATTGGATGGGCCATTATCCTGGGGATTATATTATTACTATTTCCAGGTCTAGTAATCTGGTTTGCATGGTTTTCAGTATTCGTACTATTGTTTGGTGGTATAGCCGCATTAATGGTAAAGTAATCCCGATATTAACTTTAAAATCCCAAAGAGCATCTATGCAGTAACAACTAAAGGAAATTTTGTAACATCTATTGGTTCCGTAATTTGATTTCATCAGGGGAGCCCTTGCTGGGTTGACTGCTTAAAGGAGAAAATTAAAAAAATTAAATTTAGAAGTTATTAATCCTTTTTTATTTTTTTATAACCCGGATTATCTATTTTTTAATTTCCTTGAGGCTGTCTCATAATTAATTTTTTATTATTTTTTTCTATTTATTTTATATTAGTGTTTTTAAGGGTTAGTTTTATATTCTAGTAGTGTTATATTTTTATTTAGTTATTTATAGTTTCT
>CAMYKT010000029.1 GCA_947259185.1 uncultured Methanobacteriaceae archaeon | reverse complement strand
TATCTGAGTTTGCTGTAGGCTACTCCTCCTATGAGGGATAGTATTCCGAGTGCGGCTACGGCTAGTGGTGTTCCGGTTTTTTGCATGGGTACGGTTGCTGCTGATGGTTCAACTGGGCATTCTACTCCATAGAATGTGTAGCTATCATCATCAAGGAAAATAGGGAAGTCAAGGTTATCTGGCCATTCATAGAAATCAGCCCATACAGTTATTTCGCCAGTTTGTGTTACGGTGGCAGGTACGCTAAGAAGAGCATAGTCACCGGGTTCCATGAAGTAGCTGTACCATCCAATCCAGAATACCCATGTTTCTTCGAAGTCGTCCCAGAAGAAGAATGGATCTAATGGGTCGTTTGTGAAGATATTTCCGTTAAAATCGGCTACTGCTTCATCCGGGTTAAATAGTAATGCCATATCTGGGTCAGTATACACATCAACAAAAGGATCTTCTAATGTGGTGTTCCCATTATTTATGGCTTCCACATACACTATAACTTCGCTACCGACACAAGCTTCGTCAATGAAAGGATCGGTTTCATTTCCGACTGCTATGTTTACTTCCTGGGCAGATACTGCTCCGGCTAGGCTTAAAGTTAGTAATATTGCCATTAAAAATATTGCTGCTGGTTTTCGCATAGTTTTCACCTCCTTTAGGTTTAATCTTCTGGAATCAAACATGTGGGCCCGAATATTTATTGATCCAGATTTTGAATTTCCATTTTTTGGCATTAGTAATTCTTTTTGAATGGCAGGCTGGTCCGATTGATTCCTTAAGTTAGTATTACTTTTATTAATTAATCTATATATATTATTCTAATATGATAAACTAGTACCAGTGGATATCATCGGTTTATTTCAGCTTTATTTATGTGAATTGAGTTTAATCTCATTAAATAATCTTTAGAACGATAATGGGCTTATCTTCACAGAATATAATAATAATAATTACAGATTATATTAAATAAAAAAAAAGAAAATGATAGTTTTTTTATCTGAGTTTGCTGTAGGCTACTCCTCCTATGAGGGATAGTATTCCGAGTGCGGCTACGGCTAGTGGTGTTCCGGTTTTTTGCATGGGTACGGTTGCTGCTGATGGTTCAACTGGGCATTATATACCATAAAATGTGTAGCTGTCTTCTGCAAGCAAAATAGGGAATTCAAATTGCTCCGGCCATTCGTAGAATTCAGCGTATACGGTTATTTCACCGGTTTGAGTTACGGTGGCTGGCACAAAAAGCGCTGCATAGTCATCAGGGTACATGAAATAGTCGTACCATCCAATCCAGAATACCCATGCTTCTTCGAAGTCGTCCCAGTAGAAGAATGGATCTAATGGGTCGTTGATGAATACATTCCCGTTAAAATCGGCTACTGCTTCATCTGGATTTAACAGAAGGGCCATTTCCGGTTCAACATAAACTAAAACTGCTGGGTCTTCTAATGTTTCATTACCATCATTAAATGCCCATACATTTACTAGTACTTCGCTGCCGACGCAGGCTTCATCTACCAGTTCACCAGTTTCCATATCTTCTACAAATACGTCAACTTCCTGGGCAGATACTGCTCCGGCCAGGCTTAAACTTAATAATATTGCCATTAAAAATATTGCTGCTGGTTTTCGCATTTTTTCACCTCTTTTTATTTTCGTTGTGAAGGAACCATAACTGTTGAAGTATTGCCAAGGGTCTAATAAGAATATTCCAGGTTATCAATATAATATAGAGATTGAATTATTACTGAGGCACTGAATGGGGATCATTGGTTCCTAAACTCATTATTAATATATTACTCCTATATAATAATTAATACTATTTGTCCTTAAATAAATGAATATTATGGTCTAAATCTACTTATTTTTATAAAAGCATTAATTGTATTATATAAAAAGGCAACTTAAATAATTTAGATAGCGAATAAGAGGAATTTTAAATGGATTTTGAAGAAATTATTAAAAATCTACAGGATCTCTCTAATCCAGAGGAAGTAGAGGGCATGGCCCGTTTTGGTATAAATCCTGAAAAAACCTTTGCAGTAAGGATACCGGAACTGCGAAAAATTGCAAAACAGGCGGGTAAAGACCACTTACTGGCCCAAAAATTATGGGATGCAGGATATAGGGAAACCAGAATTATAGCCAGCATAATCGAAGTTCCAGAAATGGTCACCTCTCCACAAATGGATAGATGGGCTCATGATTTTGACACGTGGGATATCTGTGATCAGTGCTGTATGAATTTATTCCGAAAAACACCCTTTGCTTACCAAAAAATTAGAGAATGGAGCAATCAGGAGGAAGAATTCGTTAAAAGAGCAGCTTTTGTGCTGATTGCCACATTAGCTGTTCATGATAAAAAAGCATCAGATAATGTATTTCTGGATTTTTTTCCTTTAATCCTTAAAGAATCAACTGATGGAAGGAATTTTGTAAAAAAAGCAATTAATTGGGCTTTAAGACAGATTGGAAAAAGAAATTCGGAATTAAATAAACAGGCAATTGAATTTGGAAGAAAAATGAAACAAATGGATTCAAAAAGCACCCGATGGATTGCTAAAGATGCCTTAAAAGAATTGGAAAGTGAAAAAATACAGAATAGGCTGCAAAACAAGTGAAAAAAGCCCGGGATCTTTTCATGGCTTTAATATAAAAAGGCAGAAACTTACATAATATATTTTTGTGCGCTTTCTCACCAAAATTTTTTTTAAGGATATATGCAGGTGAACATAAGATTATAGTTAAGGGTACCATAGTCTTGTAAGAGGATATTTTTAGATGCTAGCCATATCCCCCCAAGAAATAGCTACATTTGATTTATCCTCTTTCAAGCAAACCCTTAATAATTCTTTTTTTATCAATTATTTATTATTAGTTATTTCATTTTGTCTGGTTTTAAATTACTTCCATTTGCATAAATTAAAAAATAGGGTATTAAATTAATTTAATACCAGAATGGTGTAATTAAGTATGGTGGCAAAACTCACCCACAGTAAATAAGGGATCATAATAAGTGCAGCAGGGCGGGATATACGATAAAAACTGATGATGGTTGCTAATATAGCCACCCATAATACAACTATCTCCACAAAACTGGCAAATAGATTTTTATAGGTAAAAAACAGGATGGACCATAAAAAGTTCAAGCCCAGCTGCACTGAAAATATTCCCAGGGCAATTTTAACCTCTTTTTTTTCAAGCCCTTCCCTGTAAATGAGGAATGCCGCCACACCCATAAGGGCGTATAAAATGGTCCACACCGGACCAAAAAGCCAGCTAGGAGGATTCCAATCAGGTTTAACCAGGGAGGGATACCAGGTATCCACCTCACCTGTTGTAAAAAATCCACTTATACCTCCTACAAGCAAACACCCAATTACAAAAAAGGCCAGCAAGGATAGATCCCGACTACGGTTATTCATTTTCATCCTCCTAAAATGACTCTAATAACATGGAGCGACTACAAAAACCGGTAATTCTAATTTTTTAAGGCGATAATTTCTTTTACATCTACCAGTTTCCACACAAAGGAGCATTCCATTTCCACCAGGCAGGCTAGAGGGTCATCCGGGTCATGTCCCAGGGCAGCCATAATTTTTTTAGAAAGCTCTCTATCTTTAATTAGCTCTGCAAACTTGGAACGTATTTCTTTTTTTTTATGGGGGTCAGTTTCTTCTTCAATACGTCCCCTAAGTGAAACAAACTTATATTCTGATAAATCTGGAGCATATTCCTCTATTTCTACTGCCACTTTCGGATTATCCTGCAAGCGCTGAATTTTTTTACCATACTTGGTGGATAAAAAATAAATATACTTTTCATCAAAAACATATAAAAAAGGGGCTATATAAGGGTATTCTCCATTAAATGCAATTCTACTCATAAAATTGGATTTAATAACTTCATCGTACTCTTCTTTTTCCATTAAGGGTATTTTATACAGACTCACCATTACCACCTTTTTAATAGATATAAATTATATCCTTCTTTTCAAAAATTAATCTTTCTATTTTTTTTATGCAAAATCTGAAATAACCAGGCAATACAAGCCCTATTTAATCACAGGGTAAGAGGCATTTAACCAGGCCCCCATACTACCCAGAACACTACTCACATCATCATAACCATTAATTTTCAGTATACTGCAAGCGATGGTGGATTTATATCCAGAATCACAATAAACCACCACTTTTTTATCCCGGGGTACTTCATTTATTTTATGGGGAAGATCTCCCACCCATATATGATGAGAACCCGCAATACGGAACTTTTCATAGTCATTAACTTTTCGTACATCCAGTAAGAATATGTCTTCTTCTTTATCCATCACATCCTTTAAATGATGCACTGACCACATATCCAGCTGCCCTACCCTTTGGGCAGCCATATACCATGAAGGGAAACCTCCAGAGAGATGTCCATAAATATTATCATAACCCAGACGAACTAGATAGCGGACTAATTCTGGTATATGGCCTTCATTATCATCTATGATTACTAGCGGATCTTCATAATTTAAAAAATATCCAGAATATGCCGGGAAACCCTCTTTCCAAATATTCAATGTCCCGGGGATATGGCCCCCTCCAAAACTGGTGGGTTTTCTAATATCCACCACCTGGACTTCATTTTTCATTAAATCAACTAATTCTTCTGGATTTAAAGGATTAGATTCAGGCAAACAACCTAAAAGGGGTGCTCCTTTCTGGTTATTTTCCTCCATTTTACTAAAATACGGAGGGGTGTATAATTTCTCCTCCACTTTATGTTGGATAAATTCTTCTTTTTTTAGCTGGAGCAGCGGATTAGTTTTTTTCTCATAACCAATGGTGGTAAATTCCGGTTCTCTTATATCTGCTCCACAAACAGAACCCGCTCCATGGGCCGGGTAGATAAGCACATTATCTCCCAGGGGGAGTATCTTCTGGTGGATACTATCATATAATAATTCTGCCATAGATGGAGTTTTGGACTCACCAAAAAAATCCACCCTGCCCACTTCTCCAGCAAAAATCACATCACCGGTAAAAACTAGATAAGCATCATTTGAGATATCCTTATCCCGCACCACCAGGGTTATGCTTTCCATGGTGTGTCCGGGGGTTTCTTTAACTTCCATTTCTATAGAACCCAGGTCAAAAATATCTCCTTCTATAACCTCCGTGCCATACTCAAAATCCATATGCTGTCCATGTAGTATTTCTGCATCTACCCGGGATGCCAGCTCCAGGGAACCAACAGTATAATCTTCATTACGATGGGTCTCAAAAATATAGCGAATTGCAGAATCATATTTTCGGGATAATTCCAGATAGATATCTACATCTCTTCTAGGGTCAATAACTGCTAACTCCCCCTTAGATCCTATAACATATGAATTATGGGATATTCCCTCAGATTTAACCATCTCTAAAATCATGATGCCCCTCCTGTAGGATAATATATGGGATTGAAATTAAATATAATTTATTAAATACTTCCATCCAAATAGTTATAGGAAAGTTTTTCTTTAAACTAACATTATCTATTAATAAATTAAATTCAGGAAACATTAGAAGCAAAGACTTAATTTTTGGGGTTTATTCCATGGAATTTATAATTGAAACCAAAAACATAACCAAAAAATATGATGGATTCACAGCAGTGGATTCTATAAACCTCCAGGTTGCTAAAAACAGCGTATATGGCGTTTTAGGGCCAAATGGGGCGGGAAAAACAACCCTAATATCTATGCTATGTACTATACTTAAACCCACCGGAGGTACAGGGAGTGTGAATGGTTATGATATCCAAAAACAGGCTAAAGAGGTTCGAGAATCCATAGGAATAGTTTTTCAATCCCGGGCACTGGACGATATTTTAACTGGTAGGGAGCATTTGGAAATGCATGCTGCTTTGTATGGAGTCCCTGGAAATGTGCGTCAGGATAGAATTGAAGAAGTGCTGGACTTAATTGCCCTGGGCAAAAAGGCAGATGAATATGTAAAAACATATTCTGGTGGAATGAAAAGGCGCCTGGAAATTGGAAGGGGCTTGATTCACCACCCCAAGGTTTTATTTTTAGATGAACCCACTCTGGGCCTGGACCCTCAAACTAGAGAAAGCATCTGGGAATATATCAAAGAACTAAACCAGGCCCAGGACCTCACCGTACTTTTAACCACCCATTACATGGAAGAGGCAGATAAACTCTGTGATGAAGTGGCCATCATCAACCAGGGACGGATTATTACTGCAGATTCTCCAAAAAACCTGAAAAGAGAGTTAAAAGCAGATACCCTCACCATCAATGTTGATTCTCCCGAAGAATTTATAGAAAAGGCCAGGTCTTTGAAATTCATAAAGGAAGCATTTTTACTAGAGGGGGAAGTAAAATTACTGGTGGAAATGGGGGAAAATTTAATACCTGAAGTGGTGGAGTTTGCCAGTAGAGAAGGATTCCCCATAAAATCGGTGGAACTGGAACATCCCAGTCTGGAGGATGTTTTTATAAAGTTCACCGGATCTAAGATTAGTAGCGAGGGCCAATGATGTTAATCAAATTCCCTAATACCATAGGCAGACATCCTGTTTTTAACGGAGTTGATCTATAATGGCAGAACTGGAAGGAATTTACACCATATGGCTGAGAGAAACCAAGAGATTTTTCAGATACCGCTCCCGGATTATAACCTCGGTGGTAACTCCCATGTTATGGCTTTTAATATTTGGAACAGGACTGGGAGCAGCAGTACGCTTTGGTAATATCCCAGGAGGATATGAGGCCTTTATCTATCCGGGAATAATTGGACAGACCATCCTCTTCACCTCTATTTTTTCAGGGCTTTCAGTAATTATGGATAGGCAGTACGGTTTTTTAAAAGAAATCCTGGTAGCCCCTATTTCACGACCATCACTTGTACTGGGCAAGGCCCTAGGTATCAGTACTGCCGCAGTAATTCAGGCCACCATATTGCTTCTATTGTCCTTTATTGTGGGAGTTTCCATGACTCCATTGGTATTCATACTGTGTATGGGGATTGCCTTGATCATGTCAGTAGGATTGGGAGGATTGGGATTGGTTATCGCAGCTTTCACCGATAGTATGGAGGGTTTCAATCTGATAATGAGTTTTTTGTGTTACCCATGTTCCTTTTAAGTGGAGCGCTATTTCCCATTACTGGTCTGCCTTCCTGGCTTCAGACTGGTGTTTACTTAAACCCCTTAACCTATGGGGTAGATGCTTTAAGGTATGCTATTTTAGGTGAATCGGCTTTGCCTTTAGGTATTAGTATAATAGTAATTTCTGCTTTTGCAGTAATGATGGTTTTAGTATCTTCACTACTCTTTAGTAAGAAAGAACAAAGTTTGATGTGATTTTATTTTAGACAAATTACTTATGTATGGTTAAAAATTTGGAGATAGTTTCAGAGATTACATAATAAATTAATGTGACTGCAATTGTGAAATATTCCATCTGAAAAAAATGTAGATTTGCACAAAATGTGGATATCTGAATAGTGATGTAGCAACTCTGAATCGATACTCCTACATAAACTTTATACGTATTACCTAAAATAAAACGTAAGGTGAAATAATGGTAAGTGTTACAAAAAAATTTCAGGTGACCATCCCCCGGGAAGTGAGGGATGATCTCAATATTAAATCTGGCGACCGGGTAGTATTTGTTAAAAATAATGAAGGAAACTGGGAACTTATGACTATATCCACTCTTACAAAACGTATGATGGGATCAATTAATGAGGAGATGGATCCATGAAAAGAGTTATTGATGAATCTGCCTTATTAGATAAAGATTTCTGCCAGCACCTCCTTCAAAGTGAAGAAGAATATTATTTGTCTGTGTTATCCTACCTGGAATACCTTTCCTGGCAACTGGATAAGGGCAACACCCCCACCATGGTGGATGCTTTCCTGGCAGAAATGAATATAGAAGTAGTTCCATTTGGCCAAAAAGAAGCAAAAATAGCTATAAAATTACCCCTATCTTCACAAAAAAGTCCTAAGGATCTGGCAGCACCTGCTACTGCTATATTGCTAGGTACAATGTTAATCAGCAATCTTGAAAAAGAATATTCAGGCACAATCCCGGTGAAAAGTACCCGGCAGTTCATGGAAAATAATAAATGAAAAAATTAAAAATAATTAATTTTAAAAAAAACTTAAAATCACCCGGTTTTTATATCGATACATATATACTAATTAATTAAAAAATACCACTTTCTCCTGATAGTGATTTTTCCAGTTATTATAATCACTTATTTGCCCTCCACTTCCACTGCATCATAGGTTAATAAGCCACAGTTGTCACCATCTCTATTTATTTTTTTAATGCTGAGCATTTCATCTGCACCTCTACGGAACTGATATTTAACCGGTTGAATATCCAGGTAATAATCGGTACTCAGCTCCCCTATAATTCTTTTTAAGTAGGAGGAATGTTTTCCTTTACCATTGATGCTTATAATGGGGTATATGCGGACTTCATCCTTACTAACCCGGAGCATTTCTCTAATAGAATCCCGGTGAAAGTCATAATCAAGCCTATCATCATATAAAAATAGTAAATGGGAGGATAAAACCAGATGAAAACTTTTATCTGGAAAATTCAAATCAGGAAGTTTTCCCGGGACATAGCGATGATTAAATGAATTTTTATAGTCCTGGTAAAACTCTTTATAACATTTCTCACGGTAATCAATCATTTCAGTCAGATTTTTAAAAAAACCCCATTCTACCTTATCTTCCAGACCTTTATGGGCATCCATCAAAGTTTTAAAATCATGGGAGGTTATTTTTTTAATATCCTTGGGATTAGGGCCATAGAGCATATCAGCGGCAGTTATATCATAGCCTCTTTGATGCATGTGCATGGTAAAAGAACTGGCACCGGCATTACAATCTAATATACGGCAGTCTTTCAGGTTATTTAAATTTAAGTTGAACATTAACATGTATTCCTCAAAACCCCTACCTAAAAACCATATTTTATTGCCAGACAATATTTAACACCATTTACCTCAATTATGATAACATTTATAATAACCCATTAATGAAGTTATGTTATAGATTAATATCATTTATGTTAATTTTTTTTAAAGGTATGATGTATTGAGTCAGGAGTACAAATAGTAAAATTTTGCTGGAGACATCAATATGGATAAAAATAAAGCTATCATACTGCTTATTTTGATATTTGCTGTCTTTTTACGATTATTACTCTTTAGTGGAAGTTATAATTCTGGTGAAACTATTGATAGTGAGTCAATTAACTTATTAACTGGTTTAATTTTATTTTAATTGATTAATTTATTAATAATTGGGGAAAGGCCATTAGCTTAAAATTATAATATTTACTTCGTTATATGAGACTATAACGAAGACTAACGAAAAACATAAAAATAGTTTTAGTGGGTATTCTTCATTTCAAAAAAGAAATATGATTATTTTAGATTGGAAATAATACAGGGGATAGTGATGGATATGAAAATTAAATACGTTACTAAATAGTTAATGAATGGATGAGTATTAAATTCTATAAGAAGTTATGGGATTCTAAATAGATAGTCAATACGGAGCAGCAGGGACAATTACATTAGTAAAAGGTGAAGGAGAAACTATGGTAGAACTCATTAAAAATCCAGTAGATAAAACTGGCTTGTTTTCTGTGGGAATGGATGTTGAAGACTAGAAACCATCATAAAAGAACTAAAAAGCTAAAGGTGCCAAAATCACCATGGAAGCTATCCCTTAAAGTGGGGACCCTTGCCTTCTTAGAAGATCCAAATGGAGTTAGAATAGCATTAATTCAACAATATTAATCCTATTAGTTATATTTAATTCCTTATACTGTAATGAAAGTATTTTTTAGCTATTATTAGCTGAATAAATCCTTTAAATTAAAAAAATATTTTCATAGAAAAAATTCAGTGGTCCTTCATCAGTATCTTTAACTTATCCCTCCGACTATATTATTCCCATGGAAACAGAACCTCACTTCAGGGACCTGATAATCCAGACCCGATACTGGTATATTATCTTAGATCCGGACCAGAAAAACCTGGGAACATGTATAGTGTCCTTAAAAAGGGAATCAGACCATCTCTCATCTTTAAAGCCAGATGAGTGGCAGGAATTTATAAAGATTGTTTATAAACTGGAAAGAAGCCTAAAAAAATCTTTCAATGCCACTTTATTTAATTGGGGCTGTTTTTTAAGTGAAATTGAAGAAAATAAACCACTTCACCTGGAGTGGCATGTAATACCTCGCTACCAGCAGAAACTTGAATTTGCGAAAACATCATTTTCAGACCCCTGCTTTGGTAAAAGCACCATGCAAATATGTGGAGAACAATTAATCCTGCCTTCTAACTTAAGGAATAAAATAATAACCAAAATCAGGGAAAACCTGGATATTTAATTTAAGGAACTAGATTTTTCTGGTGTAGATTCATTTCATATTATTTAATATAATATGATGGAATATAATCAGTATCATATGAATTCCAGGTTCTACTATAATCGGATTCATTATTTTAAACAATTATAACTTAATTACACTATTAATAACAGGTGACAACATGAAAAACCTTTCCAAAGAAATTGTTGGGCGTATCCAGGAAATATCAAGACCAGTAAAGATTATGCACGTATGTGGATCACATGAACACACCATTATGCAGCACGGGCTGCGTACCCTTCTCCCAGAAGAGGTAGAGGTGGTGGCGGGTCCAGGATGTCCAGTGTGCTGTGTACCTGCCCGGGAAATAGATGAATGCCTGCAGCTGGCTGAAAAAGGAGTTACCATTACCACCTTTGGGGACATGCTAAGGGTTCCAGGATCCGATAGTTCACTACAACAGGCCAGGGAAGATGGGGCTGATGTTAGAATTGTCTATGGGGTTAACAATGCCGTTGAGATAGCAAAAAAAACAGATAATGATGTGGTATTTATGGCGGCTGGATTTGAAACCACCGCTCCTACCACTGCTTCTGAATTACTGACAGGACCTCCTGAAAATTTCTCTATACTATCCTGCCACCGACTGATTCCTCCGGCCCTGGAATTTTTAATAGAATCTGGAGAAGTTAATCTCAATGCATTAATTGAACCAGGGCATGTATCCACCATAATTGGAACTCATCCTTATGTTCCTTTTTCTGAAAAATATGGAATACCCCAAGTAATCGCGGGATTTAATCCTCTGGATATATTAATGGCTGTATACATGATCCTGCGCCAGATTAAAGATGGCAAAGCAGAAGTTCAAAACGAATACAAACGAGCAGTAAGGGATGAAGGCAATCAAAAAGCTCAACAGGTCCTGGAAGATGTGTTTGAAATAACCAGCAGAGAATGGAGGGGTTTTCCACAAATACCGGAATCAGTATATGAAGTACGAAAAGAATTTTCAGACTTTGATGCCCGGAAAAAATACGATATTCAGGTTAAAGAGGTTAAAGAGGCACCTACCGGATGTATATGTGGGCCTATATTACGGGGGGTTGCTCGCCCAGAAGAATGTACCTTATTTAAAAAAGAATGCAATCCTTTAAACCCTATTGGAGCTTGTATGGTATCTAAAGAGGGTACATGTCATATTGCCTACAGATACAGCTCATTATGAGTAAATATTAAACCATTATCTAAGGAATGAAGATGAATATTAAAGCAGTGGCACTGGATATAGATGGTACTATCACGGATCCCACCCGGAAACTTTGTTTAAGTGCAGCAGAAGCCATACGAAAAGTTGAAAAACAGGGAATACCGGTCATAATTGTAACGGGGAATATCTTATGTTTTACCATGGCCACTTCCGTTTTATTAGGGGCCTCCGGAGGGCTGGTGGCTGAAAATGGAGGGGTGGTTATATCCCGGGATGAAGTAAAGGTACTGGGGGATTATGAAAAATCAAAATTAGCTTTTGATTATCTTAAATCTAAAGAAGACGTGGAAAAGGTTGGATTTTCAGATTTAAGAGTTTCTGAGATTGCACTGCGCCGCACCGTACCGGTAAATGTGGTCAAAAATACCCTTAAAGACTTTGATATCGAGGTATATGACACCCAGTTTGCCCTGCACCTTACTGACCCCCAGGTGAATAAGGGATCTTCTCTGGAGTTAATTACCCGTGAACTGGGCATTAAAACCAGAGATATCATGGCGGTAGGAGATAGTGAAAACGATATTGAGTTTTTAAAGGTAGCAGGACTTAAAGTCGCTGTGGCCAATGGAGATGATGATTTGAAGGAAATGGCGGATTATGTTACCATTAAACGCTATGGTGATGGGGTAAAAGAGGCTATAGAGAGGTTTATATTATGATGGAAGAAATGGCTCTAAAAGCTCTAAAAGAAACTCAAAGATATACGGATCAAGCGGAGATATATCTTGAAAAAGAGCAGATAATGCAGATTGAATTTCAAAAAGACAACCTGGACTTTGCAAAGGAAGAATCTAACCTGGGTATGGGTATAAGAGTTATTCTGGATGGAAAAATGGGATTTTCTTATACCTCCAATATGGATGAGATTAAAAATGCAGTTAAAAGAGCATTATTCAACTCTAAAGCCAACCAAAAGGATGAAAATTTCTCTTTAGCTCATCCTTCAAATTACAAAAAGGTAAAAGATATTCATGATCATGAATTTGATACCATGGAAATCCAGGAACCACTCTTATTTGCCCGGACCATGATTGACACTGTAAAAGAAGAAAACTGCCAGCCGACTTCCGGAGGATTTTCGGCAGGCAAATCCGAGATTTTAATCATGAATAGTAATGATGTAGAGGTTATAGAATTATCCACTGGATTTGCAGGCTATGTGGCGGTAAATGCTGAAAAAAATGGTGAAAAATCAACAGCTTACGAGTCAGAATCATCAAGATTTTTAGATATAAAACCCGAAGAAATAGCTAAAAATGCCTGCAAGATTGCAAAAGATTCTATTGGTGGTGTTGAAGTTAAAACCCGGGATATGGAAGTTGTACTGGATTATCATGCAGCAGCTGGTCTTTTAGGTACCTTCCTGAATGCAATAAATGCGGATAATGTTCTCCGAGGAAGATCAATATTAGCAGATAAAGTGAACCATAAAATAGCTTCCTCCACATTAAATATTTATGATGACGGCACTGTAAAGGGGGGCATGAATTCTTCTTCCTTTGATGGAGAAGGTACCGCCACTGCAAAAACACCATTAATTGAAGAGGGAATACTCAAGGGATTTATTTACGACTTATATAATGCCCAAAAGGGCCAAACAAAAAGTACAGGCAATGGAATGCGGTCGAATTTTAATGAAACTCCTTCAGTAAGTCCCACTAACGTCATAATGGATTTTAAAGAGGATGTTAACATTTCTCAGTTAGATGATGCCATACTGGTGAGTGATGTTCTGGGGGCCCATACTGCTAACCCTATTTCTGGTGATTTTTCAGTGGAAGCTAACAACGCATTTATAATTCAGAATGGAGAAATAGCTCATCCAGTTAAAAAATCAATGTTATCTGGAAATATTTTTGATTCTTTGAAAAAAATGTATGCCCTGGAATCTAAAATTAAACAATTCGGGCCATTTATTTTACCAAAAATCTTAATCCAGGAACTGCGAGTGGTAGGTGGTTAATTAACTTTTTTCCATCACAAATTTAGTTCCTGTCCTGATACATTATTAAATCCCTGAGGGGGTGATGGGATAATGTGGCGGCCAGAACCACTGGATAAAATCCAAAAATGGAGTAACAGTATATCCCGAGTAATTAGGGACTATTTAGAAATAAGTGAAAATCTTAAATTAGCCCACTTTAAGCTCGCATATTTTATTGAAACTTATGAGGAAAAAAGTGCTCTGGAAAAAACCCATCTAAATGATCTATGGGAGCAGCATCAAAGATATTATTCATTTTCCCGGAAAATTTATGCTCAAAAAAAAGCTGCACCTGATCCTGATACTTTTAAATCTTATTACCAGAAAATAAATGCTTCTAAAACCCCCCGAAGAAGTTTTCTAGATTTAAAATTGGAAATTGCTGAAAAAATATCTGAATCATGTTATTTATGTGAAAAAAGGTGTGGCGTTAATCGCAAAAGCCAGTTTTTTGATAAATCAGGCTACTGTGACTGTAAGAAACCAGTCATTGCATCTGAATTCTTACATATTGGAGAAGAAGCTCCTCTGGTACCCAGCCATACTATATTTTTCACCGGATGTACTCTTCATTGTGTTTTCTGCCAGAACTGGAATATCAGTCAGAGAATAAACGCAGGAATTCAACTGAGTGAAATAAAATTGGCCAGCATAATAGATGCAAGAAGAAAACAGGGAGCAATGAATGTTAACTTTGTTGGAGGTGAACCTACACCCCACCTTCCATTTATTCTACGCACCATGTCTAATTGTAAAGAAAATTTACCTGTTATATGGAATAGCAATTTTTATATGAGTGAAGAATCCATGTGGCTTCTGCAGGGCTTTGTGGATCTATATTTATCTGATTTCAAATTCGGCAATGATGAGTGCGCTTCTCGCCTTTGCGCAGCCAATAATTATTGGGATGTTGTAAGAAGAAATCATATTATGGCTAAGGAATCGGGAAATTTAATTATCAGGCACCTGGTACTTCCCGGACATGTGGAATGCTGCACCAAACCTATATTGAGATGGATTGCCAAGCACCTGGGTCCAGATACGGTGATAAATATTATGGGGCAGTACCATCCTGACTATTATGCCCACCAATACCCTGAAATATCCAGATTTCCCTTCCCCTCTGAGATAGAAGAAGCAGTTCTATGGGCTAAAAAACTGGGATTAAAAAATTTGATATGAAAATGAGTTTTTATTTAAACTAAAATCACATTTAATAGAAAGACTAAAAAAATAGCAAAGATGTAATTTATTTGGATATCAATAAATATAATTTGGATTTATGGTATAATTAGATTATAAAAATTGGAATCATATTTATTTAATTATTTTATTCAGGTGATTAAGGATGGAATGTCAAAATTATGGTATTAACCGGACTTTAGAAAGAGAAAATCTTAATCTTAATCCTTTACAACGTGGTGGGGTTCTGCCGGCAGCTTCCCGTGAGGCACTTTATGAATATGGAGATGGTTACAGTGTCTGTGATTACTGTGCCGGAAGATTGGATGAGATATCAAAACCAAATATTCATGGATTTTTAGATGATCTGGCTAAATTTATTAATGTTGATGCTGTTCGAACTGTTCATGGTGCCAGGGAAGGGAAGTTTGCTATTATGCATGCACTTTGTGAACCGGGTGATACTATTGTGGTTGATGGAAATTCCCATTACACTACTCATCTGGCTGCAGAGCGTAATAAATTGAATATGGTAGAAGTACCGTCCAATTCACACCCCGAATATCGTATAACTCCTGAAAAATATAAAGAAGTTTTGGAGACAGCTTTGGATCAAAAAGGAGAAATAAGATTAGCTCTTTTAACTCATGTGGATGGTAATTATGGTAACCTTACTGATGCCACTAAAATTGGTAAAATATGCCAGGATGCTGGCGTGCCGGTTGTTTTAAATTGTGCCTATTCCATGGGTAGATTACCCATTGATGCTAAAGCGTTTAATATGGATTTTGTGGTGGGAAGTGGACATAAAAGCATGGCTGCATCTGGACCAATAGGAGTATTAGGCCTTAAAGAAGAATGGGCCGACCTGGTCCTTTCCCGTTCCTCACTTCATGAGAAAAAGGAACTGGAGATGTTGGGATGTACTAGTAGAGGTGCACCCATGGCTACCTTGATGGCTTCTTTGCCCTATGTAATCGAAAGGGTAAGTAAATGGGATGAGCACCTGGAAATATCACGTTATTTTGCAGCTAAAATGGAAGAGATTGAAGGAGTAAATCAACTGGGAATTAAGCCCACACTCCATGATTTAGTACGATTTGAAACTCCTGCCTTTCATGAAATTGCCCAGAATCATCCTCGCCGGGGATTTTTCCTTTATGAAGAATTGAAAAAACGTAAAATTGTGGGGATTAAAAGAGGACAAACAGAATGGTTTAAATGCAGTGTTTATGGTATGACTCAAGAACAGGTGGACTACCTGGTTAAGGCTTTCCATGAGATTGCCCGGTTAAATTAAAAAAACCTTATTTTCCTATTATAAAAAAAATTATACTAAAAAAGAAAATTTTGATTTATATATCGGATTCAACCCATTTTTATAACGGGAAATTGAATTTCCGTTAATAATTCACTGGCGGGTACTTCTTCGGGGCTATTAAAGTAGATTTCCTTGGGAGAACCAATAACATCATAATTATTGGCCAGTACAAATTCTACCATACTATCATAAACCTGACTGATAGTAGAATAAGGACCTTTATGCACCGCATAAACAACTCGGTGTTCAGGTATGGTTACAATCATTATTTTGTCAGTTCCACTAACTTCTCCCTCTATAGGAAAACCTACATCATATTTAAATTCTTCTGGAGGAACACTCTGTGGGTTTGAATAATAAATGGCAAATGGGGGGCCGGTTATTTTAACCTTATTGGCACCAGCCCAGTATGCAATATCTTCAATCAATACACCTATCATTTCCGGAGGCCCTATCTTGGTGATAAGTGCTAATTTTTCTTCTGGAACAATTTTATCATCTATATCCAAATCAATCACCTGTTAATAACCATAAATGATTAAACAATCTCTAAACTTCTTAAAATTGAATTATAAGCTTCTTCAGTTTCATTTTTAATAGAAGGAGGGCATATATATTCCACCATAATCAGGAAATTATTGATTTCCATGGTTGAAATTTCATGGGCTACCTGGCTACTGGTAATTTGATACTGTCTGAAGTTATATTCATTTATTTCAACATTACTTATGGAAGATCCTGATTGATTAAGTAGAGTTTCCTGGAAAAGGGTATTATTAACTGTACCTGCTGTTTTTCTAATTTCCACATTAATAAATGCTTGCTGATCCTCTCCAGACTGGTCCCGAATTTGACGGGTAAATGTTACCTGGGAATATACGGTATTATTAAAATCCCCTATGGTTTGGCTTTGAGCCCAACCTCCTTGCATCTGGAATCTTAATTTTCCTTCTTCAAAGGTAGTGGTGGCAGTTGCCATAAAATAAATAAGGCCCCCGACAAGGGCCACTATGGCCACAATTAAAATTATTAAACCATAATCTTTTCTCTCCATTTGAACACCTACTTTTTTAAAATTAATAATTTATATATTATTTATAAAAAGAGGTATTTATTATTGTGGAATGTAAGAATGATAGCTATGACAGCCTAACTAACTGCTACTAAATAATAATTTCCCTGTTAATTTAAACCAATTTGGATAAAATTTATATTCCCTATCCAATAAAATAATCTTATAAATTTGATTAATAGAATCCATATCCTTATGTGGAAAAAATTCCATGATATAAATTGTTTTTCTCAAAATCAATTATACTCAAATGTATTATGGGACCTGAAAACTTAGCCGGAATTTGGGAGGTATTTTTATGAAAAAGGTTGCAGTAAATGGTTACGGAACTATTGGAAAAAGGGTGGCAGATGCAGTTTCTGCCCAGGATGACCTTAAAATAATCGGGGTTAGTAAAACAAAACCTGACTTTGAAGCCCGTATGGCGGTAGAAAAGGGTTATGAGTTGTACATTAGTATACCTGAGAGGGAAAAATTATTCCAGGAAGCAGGGATAGAAATTAGTGGTACTGTGGATGAAATGCTGCATGAAGCAGATATTGTAGTGGATTGTACTCCTGAGGGTATCGGGGCTCAAAATTTACTAAAATACAAAGAAATAGGAATTAAGGCCATCTTTCAGGGCGGAGAAAAGCACGATAATGTAGGCTTATCCTTTAATTCATTTGCTAATTTCGATGATTCATGGGGAAAAGATTATGTGAGGGTGGTATCCTGCAATACTACTGGTCTTAGCCGGACATTGAAACCTATTCATGATTTATGTGGTATTAAAAAGGTGAGAGCTGTAATGGTAAGAAGAGGAGGTGATCCTTCACAGGTAAATAAGGGCCCTATTAATGCGGTGGTTCCTAACCCTCCTACTGTGCCTTCGCACCACGGACCAGACCTTAAAACAGTTATGTATGATGTTAATATTAATACGGTGGCACTTCTGGTACCCACCACCCTTATGCACCAGCATAACTTAATGGTGGAACTGGAAAATCAAGTTGATGTGGACGAGATTATTGAAACTCTGGATAGAACTTCCCGGGTAATGCTGGTAAAAGCTAGCGAAGGTTTAGGATCCACAGCAGAGATAATGGAATATGCTAAAGAATTAGGGCGATCTCGAAATGACTTATTTGAAATACCAGTTTGGCAGGAGTCCCTGAATATTGTGGACGGAGAACTATATTATATGCAGGCTGTTCACCAGGAGTCTGATGTGGTACCCGAAAACGTGGATGCCATAAGGGCCATGCTGGAAATGGAAAAAAATCCTGAAAAATCCATAGAAAGGACCAATAAAGCCATGGGAATTTTATAATCAAATTCCCACTTTATTTTATACGTAACTCATCTGGTGAAGAAATTGCCTTTAAGAGTGGATGTGCAGGAATATTTAGCATCATATGATATTCCCCTGGTAGAGCTGGCTCTTAAAATTAGAAAAAAAATATTAGACATTGATGCGGATCTGGATGAAGAAATTAAATGGAACAATCTTACCTACCGCAAAAAAAGACCTTTATTTGGTATTGTAATCCATAAAAATCATATCAACCTGGAATTCTGGCAGGGAACCCTCTTAAATGATCCGGATAATCTTATGGAGGGGACTGGTAAAAAAATCAGGCACTATAAAATCAGAAATGAAGAGGATATAAACATCCCTATGGAAGATTTTATCAAACAGGCTATTTTTTTAGATTCAAAGCCCTGATTATTTTTAGAATCCTGGAACGTATAACTAAAGGATAATGTCCCTTTAAACATGTTCATGTCTTTTTAACTATTTTTTATAATCTATGGATTTAAATTTATTTTGAGGCACTTTCTCCAGCCACATAACCTGTGGAAAAGGCCTGTTGAAGGTTGTATCCTCCCCGACGCCCACAACCTGAAATTATTTCCCCGGCAAAGTATAAGCCCTTAAACACTTTTGATTCCATGGTGCGAGGGTCTATTTGCTTTTTTGATACCCCACCACATGTAACCAGTGCTTTATCAAGGGGAAGATGGCCAATTATGGTTAAAGGAAGACCTTTTAAAGTTTTAATTAAATCCAACCTTTCTTTTTTAGTTATCTGGTTCAAATTTTTTTGAGAATCAAGGTTTATGCTATCTAGAATGGGTAAAACGGTGCTTTGGGGTAGATGGTAATTTAAATAATTTTTTAAACTTTTTTTACTGTATTTCTGGAAATCTTCCATTAAATGGGATTTTAATGATTCCTGAGTCATTCCTGGTTTAAAATCAATTTTAAGCTTTAAATCTCCATATTTATCCATAATTTCTACAATATCATGGCTCATATCAAGAATAACCGGGCCAGAGATACCAAAATGTGTCAAAAGAAGGTTTCCACGAGGCATATGCTTGGTTTTCCCCTGATATTCTATACTCATTCCCACATTTTCCAGGGTAACACCCTTTAATTGGAAAACCCATTCTTCCTGAACTATAAGAGGAACTCCACCGGGTCTTAATTCAGTTATGTGGTGTCCTAATGATTCTGCAAACTTAAAACCATCTCCAGTTGATCCTGTTACAGTATAAGATGATCCGCCTGTTGCTATAATTACTTTATGGGCGTTAATTACTTTATTTTTAGTGGAAGATAACTGGAAAATTTCAGATTTCCTATTAAAATTTTTTAAATGATAGTCATATATAATTGGCACGTTAAATTCTTTTAAAACTTTTTTTATAATATCTACTACTGATTTAGACTTTTCAGTAATCGGGAATACGCGTCCGGAATCTTCTACTTTATAATCCAGTCCATAGGTTTGGAAAAAATTTATCAGATCCCAATTAGAAAAATTATTAAAGGCATCCCTATAAAAAGCACCATTCATTCCGAATTTCTCCAGGAAAACTTCCAGACTAGCTGTGTTAGTAAAGTTACACCTCCCATTACCAGTTAAAAGAAGTTTCCGACCTATTAAATTATTCTTCTCCAGCAAGATTATCTTCTTATCTAGTTGTGAAGCTCTTATAGCAGCCATGCAGCCGGCTGGCCCGGCTCCTATTATGGCTAAATCATATATTTGCATAAACTATCTCTTTTTTCATTAATTCCTTTTTTATAAAATATAATAGTATATATGTATAATAGCTTTATCTAATTGTGTTGTTAAGGACAGATCTAAAAATGAAAATTATTTCGTAATATGAATGATGATTAAAATGACTAAAAAGGTTAAATTTGGGCCAGCAGGAAACCCTATTGGTTATAAAGGCAAGACTCCCCAGGTATGCGATTTTTTAGCTGATAAAGGATTGGATGCCTACGAATATCAGGCCACTTATGGAGTGCGGATTTCTCAAAATCCGGCCCAGGAACTTAAAAGAAATTCTATAAAAAACGGAGTATTAATTTCCATGCATGCTCCCTATTATGTTAATATGTCTTCTTCTGATCCAGCAGTAATAGAAAGATCCATTGAAAGACTAATCCAGTCTGCCCGGGCAGCAGAATGGATGGGAGCTTATCGAATTGTTTTCCATCCGGGATTTTATACCAAATACTCTCCTGAAGAAGCCCTTAAAAAATGTAAGGAATCTTTAGAAACAGTACTTGAAAAATTGGATGCAGAAGGAATAAAAAATTTCACTTTTGCCCCGGAAACCACAGGAAAAAAATCGCAGTTAGGTACCTTAGAAGAAATTATTGATATTTGTCAGTCCCTGGATAAATTCCAGCCTACTATTGATTTTGCACATTTATATGCCCGGAGTGGCGGGGGAATTAAATCTAAAGGGGACGATCGCCAAATTTTAGATATGTTGGACAATGATCTGGATATAGCTCATCTGCACTGCCATTTTACCCGCATAGAATATGGTGATTCAGGTGAAAAGAAACACCATATTCTCTCTGAAAAAGAATATGGACCTCCGGTAAAGCCACTTCTTGAAGTTTTAAAAGAGAGTGGTTGGAATTCAACCATCATCTGTGAGACTCCTTTAATTGATCAGGATGCACTACGACTTAAAACTTGTTTTGATAATATGAAATAAAAATTAGGTATACCTAAACTTTTATATACTAGAAAAGCCTACCTCTAATTAAGTAGTTTTAGGCATACCTAAACTTTATATAGGGGAAACCTCCACATTAAACTATAGAGTTTTTAGGCATACCTAAAAAATCTACTTTTCATCAATCTAGCAAAACCCTGGTTAATGTTCTTCTGCCAAAAAACCTTCATATCCAGGGATTTTTTGCTGATTCGTGGTTTCCATCAATCGTTGTCCTGGGGTGGGTATCAACCTCTAATCCTTAGCCGAATGTATCCATTTCTGCCCCGGGTTCAACTTTTGTTCATGCTATTAATCTATGTATTAATGAAAAATAAAATTTCAAAATGCAGTGTCAAATAAAGAATTTTATACCATGAAATTAT
>CAMYKT010000028.1 GCA_947259185.1 uncultured Methanobacteriaceae archaeon | reverse complement strand
AACCAGGCCATTAATCTTAAAAAAAATAAAAGATTTAAAGTAAAAGAAGAATTAGAAGGCCTTAAATGCACCCTGGATAAATTAAAAGAAGATAAACAGAACCTGATTATGGATATAGAAAAAGAGATCTTTCAGGGGGTTAGAGTGGTGGCTTCCACTGTTATTTCTTCTTCCCATCGTTTGATGGAACATGATGACTTTGATTGTATGGTAATGGATGAAGCCAGTCAGGTGGCCAGTTTCATGTCTCTTATTGCCTTAATAAAATGTGGAAATTTCATCCTGGTAGGGGATGATAAGCAGCTCCAGCCTATAGCAGAATCAAAGATATCCCCTGAGCTTAATTTATCAATTTTTAATCGTTTACTGGATTATTACCCGGAATCAGCCACTTTTTTAAATACCCAGTACCGGATGCATCATGATATTGCCGCACTATCCAGTGAATTATTCTATAAAGGTAAATTACTAACTAGTAGCGCCGTAAAAGAGCTTACCCTGGATAGATTAAATTGTGATAATCAATTGGATAGGCTACAAAAACCCAAATATCATAAAATAAGAAATAATCAACCAGAAAGTAAGATGGGAACTGATAATGAAGATAAGGATAAAGGGGTGCTCTTAGATTTTGAATCCCAGGACAGTTTTAATAATCAGGATCTACTTAACCTTGCTTCTCCTTTAACCTATATTGATACAGCTAAGCTGGATTACTATGAGGATGAAACCGGTGATGGTTGTGTTAATACCTTAGAAGCTAAGCTGGTGGTTTCTCTGGTGGAAAAAATACTTAAAAATGGTTTAACTGAAGAAGATATTGGAATTATCACCCCTTACCTGCGCCAAAAAGAGAAGATAAAAGAAATCTTGAATAATGAGCTGGTGGAGGTGGATACGGTTTATCGTTTCCAGGGCCGGGAAAAAGAATTAATCATCCTCAGTTTTTGTAAAAGTGGTCTGGGTAAATTATATCCTTACACCCGGAAATTCATAGCCCAGAAACCCCAGCTTAATGTGGCCCTCACCCGGGCCAAAAAGAAGTTAATCGTGGTGGGAAACTCCACCACCCTGAAAAAAGTCGGGAATTTAAGAAAGCTCCTGAAATTAATAGGAGAAGATAACACCATCACCCTGGAAAAATAAATATACATAAAAATGTATGCCCCTGAAAAAGATTTTTTTTTTAAGAAGTTTCCGGATTATTTTTTATCATAAGCAGTATAAATTCACTAACATCCTGGAAATACTGGTCATGACCAATACCCCTTTTTTGCAGTAACCTTTCATGATCTGAGGGGATGTGGGATAAACTCTTGGAGATGGCCGATAATAAAATGGCCGTTTCCACCGGATCTATATCCGGGCGTATGGTTCCATCAGCTATCCCTTCTTCTATAGAAGTTTGTAGAATAAAGAATCTTTCATTACGTAATTTAAGTACTTCTTCAGCACATTCACTTACATAGGACAGGGAACTATCATCTTCTTTTTGTGATTTTAGAATATCGCTTTGTGGAGGGCTGAACCTTCCGGACTGGAAGTAATTGTAGATATGGATATAATCCGGATATTTTTTGGTGAAGTCATAATAGGCATTTCTATAGCCATCCACCTTTTCCAGGCCATTTAAATTATCATTTATATTATCTCTAATCATGGAATTAAGAAGCCTGGTCCCCTTAACTACTATGGCAAAAAAAAGGGTTTCTTTATTCTGGAAATATAAATAAAGGGTGGCCTTGGATAGTTCCACTTCCCGGGCAATATCATTCATGGAAACATTATCATAGCCTTTAGAAAAAAATAATTTCTCAGCAGCATTGATGATATCCTGGCGCCTTTTCTTTTTTTCTCTTTCCCTTCTCTGGAGGATGGACATTTTTTTACACCCCAATCCTTAATCTAAGATAATTAATGATTCATCCCATATTTTAGAACATATAATATTAGAATATTATCTAAAGACCATAAATAGATGTATTGTTATTAATTAATTAAATGAATTTAAAAAAATAGTGTTATATCTTGTTTTACAGGCGTATTTGTTATTAATTAATTAAATGAATTTAAAAAAATAGTGTTATATCTTATTTTACAGGCGTATTTGTTATTAATTAATTAAATGAATTTAAAAAAATAGTATTAATCCTTAATGGTTGGAAAAAAAAGAAAGTGGTGGTGCTTAACCACCTTTATTTTATTTACTGGGCAGGGCTTATGAGATCCCTTTCACCGCAAGGAACAAATTCCCGCAGGGCACCTTTAGCAATGGATTTTCTGGGATTTTTAAAGTCAAATGCCAGATTATCATCAGCAAAGGCTATTTTTATCAGGGGGTTGACACAGAAAGCATCTCCCCGGGCAGCGTGAGGTGCCTGGGCTATTCCTGCATATTCTGGCTGATGCCCCACATTCATAGCGTAGTTAGGATAGTTAGGTCCTCTTAATTCATGGATTAAACCTTCATCACTACGCACCGATAGGGAGTTGGAAGCTCCACACTGGTCCTGCAGATCGTATCCATAGAATCCCAGTCTGCTGTGTACTTCCTTGTGCAGAATCTGGCTGAGGTACCATCCATTGATTCCCGCATTAGAATTACCAGTGGCAAAGGCAGTAGAACATCCTGCAGCAGCAGATGCTACAGCAGCTCTCTGGGACCCTCCAAAGTGATCCTCTAAGAGGGTGGGTATTTCATATTGTTCCAGGGCATAGAGGGTTACTTCACTGGAGATGTCTTTTACCACATCCATACTGGCCCGGGTACCACATATACCATACTTTTTCTCCACATAGTCCATTCCATAGTAGAGGAAGTCATCCAGTATATCATCGGTATAGGCGGCACTGGCATACTGGGTAAAGCCCACCCCTCCAGACATGTAGGAACCCAGCCAGATCTGGTCATAGATAGCAGCTGCAGCAGCTATTACTTCCAGGCTTACTTCAGCAGGGTCTTCAGAGATTCGGGAGGTCTGGACCATATCTGCTAAAATACCAAAGGCAATACCTCCTGGCTCATTAGGTCCACGAGCTCTTCTAGCCGGCAAGAAAGTACCCATCTCTATTACATCTGCGTGTTTAGCAGCATAAGAAAAATCAGCTATTGCTGCTTCACCAGCACAAAGTTTATAGGCTGAAATGAAACTCATACCGATTTGCATGGCTGACCAACGGGATACGGTTCCTCCATCACAGGTACGTACCACCATACTGGGGACCCGGCTAATCTGGTAGGTTTTATTGCCAATGTATTTTTTGAGCATTTCTGCCTGGTCTTCTGGAAACTGCTTATTGATATCAATCAAAAAACGGCTATCCAGTTCATCAGCAAGATTATCGTCTCCGGTGAATATCTTGGCATAACAGTCCCCTACTAAACCAGGATGTACTTCCACCATGTGTTCCTGCACCACTGCCCCTCCAGGCAGAGCATGGTTTATGGTTTCCATGTAGTTATTTATGGTTTCCGGGGTTACTTCTACACCTAAACGTTTTTCCAGTACAGCGTGACCGGTATCCATACCCACTATAATGGTTCGTTTTATATCATCAGATAACTGTTGAATGGCACTGTTGTTACAGAAGTGAAGGTCGTCTCCTTCCACATAGGTGTCGGTTCCTGATACTTTATAGGCCATCAGTTTTCTTTGACCCAGGGGAACTCCAATATCAGGGTTATAAAAGGGTAGTCCTCCTCTTTCTTTTACCAGTTTTTCTGCATGCTGGTTGAATTCCTTTTTACGAGGAGATTGCTCCCATCCACCGAAACAGTAGAAATCAGTGTTAGGTTTATCTGGATCCTCATCAAACTTATTTTTTAAAGCTTTTAAAAATAATTTCTTTTCAGTTTCCATTCTATTCACCTATTTTACGTTTTAAATCGTCTTTGAAAACTTCTAAACCAAATCCACCATCAGTTCTACTGGAGTGGATGGTTTCCACTACTTCCCGGGCTTCAGGATCATCCCGCATGCTTATGTTATCACTGCGGTAAATGGTGGTTATATTAGAGAGGTGTTCATCATCCAGGGCTTCTCCCATATTTACTGGTTCATCCAGGGGTCTTCCTACCTGGTCCTTGATATAGGATATCTCCTTAGTTTCTTCGTTGTATACGTATCGCTGCAGGGCATCAAACATTAACCCGTTTTCATCCAATCTCAGGGAGTGTCCGTGTACGGTAGCCCCTCGTATACCACATTTAGCTGGATCAAATAGTTCGGTTTCAGTTAGTGTTTTGGATATTTTTTCCAGGTCCAGTTCCCGGATTTCTATAACCTGCCGGCCAGATAGGGTTCCGGTATCCACTCCTCTGAATCTCCACATGTAAGTTCGGGCCCGGTCATAGGGTTGGGCCGGGGCATTATACATGGAATCAGCAAATTGAATATACCGGGTACGGTTACCCTGCATGGCTCCAGGTAGGGGTTCTACCATTTCCTTCATCATGTCCAGTTCAAAATCCATTTCTTCTAGGGGAGGGTGTACGGTTTTGTAGCCTTCTCCCGGATTTCGGTGGCCTAAAATTTTAACTATATCTTCATCAGCAATTTCCCTGATTTTTTTTAGTTCATAATCAGGGTCCATGTGATTCCTACGGTTTTCCGCGATTTTTGTATTTCCAGGGCTGTATTGGGCTTTGTAAGACATATTAATCACCTATTAATCTTACAGTCTCTTTTGACTTTGATCCAGGATCAACCAATCCAATATAGGTTGGTTCTATTTCCTGTTCTATTCCACGATCTATTTTCAGATAATCAGAAACTGTAATTTTTGTTTTTGTAAAAATTCCTGCAGATACTTCGAAATTGCATGAAAGATTATTTCCCAGGATATCTTCCAGTTTTTTTAGAAATGTTTCCTGTTTTTCATGGAGGATGGTTATGATAATCTCCCCCACGGTGACTGAGAGTTCGAAATCATGATTTTTTAGTTGTATAACCTTTCTATCTTCATGGTTGACTCTTGTTCCTTTAGCCGGGCCATATCCCACTATCTGAGGGAGGGATTCTCCATTAAGTAGCACCCGTAGAATACCCTCCAGTTTAATTATTTCATTGAGTATTTTTTCAGTGGTGGCTGGTTTAAGGCGCCGGTAGGGAAATATCTTTATATCTACAGCTTTTATTGGTTCCATTCTATCCCTTTATAGATAATTATCAGATTTCATCCTTTATTATCCGGGCTCCGTCTGCTACATGTTCTATTGGTTCTTTTAAGTAACTGATATCTCCATATACTCTGCCTACCAGTCCAGAGGTGGCTTCTACTGAGAACATCTGGGTACCGGCATCCAGACACATGGCTGCTGCAGAACAAGGGACTGCAAATCCTTTACTGTGACGGGTTACCACGTGGTTTCCATGGAAAGTTCCTGGTCCTCCTCCACCATAGATGGAATGGGAAAAGAAACTCATACCCACACCTGTACCTTCCACTCGACCATAGTCTACTCCTGGTAATCCGGTTTCGTATTCCAGGATATCATTGTAATATAAGATGGTGGAAGCTATACCCTGGGCTGCTCGAGAAGCTCCAATATTTACAATTACCGAGCTTAGTAATCCTGATGCAGCATAGGCATTCCATAAAGCCCAGTCGGTGGGTTCATATACCTGGAATCCGGAAGGCATGGTTTTTTGTACCTTTATTACTCCGTCTTCTAAGGCTCTTTCCACCAGGGAAGCCATAACGGTACCCACGGTTCCTTTACCATTTTCTTTTACCAGATCAAATACCAGGTTGTTGGCATTTAATCCCTGGTAAGCCATACCAAGTAAGTGGAATCTTTCAAATGCTCCTAAGGCGTCACCGGTTTCGAACATGGAGGTGTGTTCTAATATGGAGGATAAGGCCACGGCATTCAGGGTGTTTTTGTTGGTGATGGCCACCACGTGATTGGCCATGATGTTCCGGAGTCCGTAACCTAATCCTTCCAGCATTACGGGAGGTCCCAGTAAGGCGGTGATGTGGGCGCCTGTAAAGTCCACGGTTTGAGGATATCTACCTAATACGGCGGTTTTTACTGCAGGGGCATCGAATTTATCCACATCGAAGGTGTCGATGATGGCCTGGATTACTGCTCCTCCGGTAACCAGGGTGGATACGGTGTAGTCGGCGGCCATATTCATCCGCTGGGAAGGTAGTTGTACCAGCATCTGTTTACCGCCATTGATGAGTTTTAGATTGAAATCATCGTCTTCGGTAACCTGGATTATTTTCTGGATTTTTTCAGCCAGTAAGTCGGCATTATCCATTAAAGGTAGTTCTAATTCTCTTCCTGGTACAAAATTGGATTTACCACCGTAGGCTGCTTTTTCCAGGGAATTTTGTATCCCGGATATGTCTATGGCTACGGATCGTTTTACTTCCTGTACAATTTTTTCAATGGTAGGGTTTATGAGGGGACTAACTGCTTCTAGAGGAACGTTTTCTTCTAAGAGTTTTCCATCAACCCCGTATAGGTCTATTCTGTCTTCGTAGGTTGGCATAATTTTTACACCTCTATAGTAATTTTTTTCATTAAATCAATGAATTTTAAGGCCTGAAAAGGTTAAAGGAGAGATAAATAATAATTAGAGTTATTTGTCAGGTGGGAAAAAACTCATTTTAAATGGTGATTTATCTCAAAAAACCTTTTACCTTCTATTAGCTTCAGGGAGTAGATTTTAAAAATCTGATTCCCTGGAAATTTTTGACCAGTGTTTAATTTTTAACTTATAGTCATAAGCTGACTCATGGTCATTTTATAATTAGTGGTTATTTTAATATATATAGTTTTACAGCCAGGTTCAGGGATAACTAAACGATTAATACATTTCAAGGGCATAAATCACATTAACTGGCTGGGCAAAAGTTACCAACTGACTAAAAAAAGGTTACCTGCTTTCTAGTCCAAAAAATAGTAAGATAAAATTAAAAGTAAATAATTATACTTAGTCTAAAGTATCCTGTATTTTTCAAATAAACCCCTATCCTTATTTTCTTTAATCAGATGGGATAGTAACTCCACATCAGAGAGGATCCATTCCCCGTATTTTAATAAGATTATATAATCTGGTGAATTGATTTTCTCCTTTAATTTTTTTAATTCCTGGTTTATGAGGCCTAAATCAGGCCCGGTTATTTGTTTTTCAGGGAGGATCATGGTCTCCAAGTGTCCCAGTATACTCTGCATTAGATGCAGAGGTTCATCCAGTTTAGCAGGGTTAGTTTTTGTTTTCTTAAGGTGGGATAAAGTGGCTATATAATCTCCTGATAACTGATCCAGTGCTACAGCTATATCTTCATAGGCCTTTATATCCGGTGGTGGGTAAGGCTGGGAGTCTTTAAGTCGGGTGATACCTGCCTGGAGATTGTTACGGGCACTTATCATATCAAAAAGAGGAGGTATGTCAATGCCTTCCAGGGAGGTGGTGATAAAATCCTGGGTGGATGATATTCTTTTTGTAAGAAGCCGGGGTAAGTTTACCATTATCCGGCTGGGTAAGATGAGGTAGGCTGCTCCAAAGGCAATCACTGAACCAGTAATCACATCCATTATCCGGGCAGCGCCCATTAATGGTATAAGTTGTACGGGTTCCAGGAATATGATTAATAAACTGGTAAAAAATACCACATAGAGATAATTTACCGGTAAATAGACCACCAGCATCACCAGGCAGATGAGTCCCAGTACTGGTAAAATATAGGCCACACCCCCATACATTAACCCCAGGGAGATTATGACCGCTAGCACCACCCCTATTATGGTGGCTATAATGCGGATAATCATCCTCTTCTGGGTGCTGATTATATCTGCTTTTAGAACCAGGAAAATGGAGATGGCCACCCAGTGCACATTATGAGAACCGGTAAATAGATACAATAAAAAGGCCGCCCCCACTGCCAGAGAAAAACGTATACCATGGCGCACATAAAGATTATTTAAATTGAGATTAGAGCGTAAATTATCTCTCAGGGAAATTTTACCCGAAAAAGGGAGGGGTTGTGTTTCCAGGATTAGTTCACCCGGTAAGACCCCCCTGGTTTTAATTAATAAATCCTGTAATTGAGAGACAAATTTTTTAAGGACTAATAGTTCTTTTTTAGCTTCTAAATCCATTATTTTATTATAAATAGTTTCCAGTTTATCTAGATTTAAATTAGAGGACTGATTGTGGAGTATGATATCGGATATTTTCAGGGTTAGTTTATCCACTTCACCGGTATATTCCTGGAATAGTTCTAAAGCAGGGTAGGATAGTTCTTCTTCCAGGTGAGGTATCTGAAAACGTAGGGTGGCTATTTTTGTTGCTAATTGTACCAGGCTACTAGTTTTTGATTTTTCAGATACATTCAGTAATTTTTGGGCATTGACGATGGCTTTAAAATCAGCCGGGGGTTGGAAGCATGCGGCTAGTATTTCTCTTTTTGCTGGATTTTTCTGAAAGAGACGTATCAGGATGATAGATATAGCCCCGATAAAGGCTCCGGCAGCAGCATATACTCCCCAGAATAAGGGAGATAAACTGTTATTTATAAAGATGATGGAGGAATAGAAGTATAAAAGGAGGCCCAGATAAGCCACAGAACCACTTACCTTTCCTAAGATATTAAGGATAGAATAAAACCATATCCAGATTAATAGAAATATCAGTCCTAAAAGAGGGTGGGAAAGGCCCAGGGCTGCAGATAAAACAGAAAAACTTATCAGGACTATGAAAACCAGGTTAAGGGGTATCATCTTTTTTAAGGGGAGTTTTATTAGATTAATCTGGCTGATGATAAGTCCCACAAAGAGGAATATTTTCTGGGCCGGGCCCAGTTCCAGTAAAGAAGATAAAGGTAAAAGCAGTAATAGTATCAGGATGAAATATTTTCCACCTTTCCAGTTAGGTGGTGCTTGCTGGTGGAAGAGGAGGGTTTTAAGCCTATCTTTCAGGTTTCGGGGTGATGGATTATTCAAAATATATCCCCTTATATTGTTTTATTCTAATATTTAATCCTCTAAATAGATTTAATATAGACTTAGATAATACTCCCAGAAGTATTTTATTCTTAAAATAAATTTTAATTAAAAATTCATGACCATAAGAGGGCTTAAATATAATTAATAGTTAATTATATAGTTTAATCTGATAAGTATCCTGAAAATATGATAAATCCCTGAACCGGGGGTTCGAAAACATGATTATAACCATTTTATGCTGGAGTTAATATTAATATGGATCTTCCTTCCTCACTCTTTGATAGTTATATTGGCCGTAAACGTCCCCTTGCTTTTATTTTAATTATTTGCTTAGCCCTGTTTGTGTTGGCCCTTCTGGTAGGTATCTGGGAATTTGGTTTTAATGAGTTTTTCAGTGAGCAACATTGGCGTAATTATTTCCTCTCACCAGCAATTATCAGTTACCTGCTTTTAGTTTCTCCCCGTTTTTCCCAGACGGACCAGGTGATTGTGGAATCTCTACGCCCCCTGGTAAAACTGGAAAAAGAAAAATACGAGGCCCTGGTAAGGGAATTATTATATGTAAACCCCATAAAAGAACTTGCTGCCATATTAGTAGGGATAATATTTGCCTTTATCACCGTTATCACCAGTTTTGAAATTGGCTGGCTTTTAATTTATGTTTTTATTATGAGTGCTCTGACCTACAGTCTTCTATCATGGGTTATCTATGTGAATATTTCTTCTTTTAATTTTATACCCACTCTCATGCATCAGCCTCTGGAGATTAACCTTTTTGATATTAGTCCTTTTACTTCTATTGGCCGGCAGGGCCTGCTTTTGTCCCTGGTATTTGCCGGGGGTATCACCCTTAGTATGATATTTGTATTTGATGCAGCTGTTTTCCAGACTCTGCAATTCTGGCTAATTTACATCCCCCTGGGATTGTGTCCGGCCATCATATTCTTCTCCAATATGATACCCACCCATCAGGTCATATCTCAGGCGAAAACAAGGGAACTGGAAAAGGTAGAAAAACCTGTTATTAAATTATCCCGGCAATTGCTGGAATCAGTACAAAAGGGAGAATCAACCAGTGGATTGGCTGCGGAGATTAATGCCCTTAATGTTTTTAAAAAGGAACTTAAGAAAGCTCCCACATGGCCCTATGATTTTTCCATGCTAAGAACCCTGTTTTTTTCCATACTCTTACCAGGACTGGTAATAATCCTGAAATCAATTTGATACTGATTTTTTTTAGCAGAAACTCTTCGAAGATACCTTATTAAATATTTTTTTGTGGTAAAATAATTCCCCAGGGAAAAGCTTTATATACTATCATGACAGAGTGTTAGTTAGTGACATTGTGTCATTATATATCATAATGTACATCTTATGACAATATGTCCGAAAGTATCAGGTGTCTAGGTATTATGTTATGTCAGGAAGTATAAGGATGACCCTATCTGAGAGAAAAAAAAGAGAAAAAGAACAGCGTAAAAATGTTATACAGGAAGCTGCCCGGGAATTATTAATCGAAAAGGGTTACGAGAACGTGACCATGAACCATATTGCCCAGAAAAGCGAACTGGCCCGGAGCACCCTTTACCTTTATTTTAAAAACAAGGAAGAAATTTACCTGGATATTGCCCTGGAAAGCTTCCAGGTATTAAATGACAAATTCCAAAAATGCTATAAAAAAAAGGTAAGTGGAATGGATAAAATCAAACTACTTACCCGGGCTTACCTCAAATTCTACCAGGAATACCCCAGCTACTCCCTATCTCGCTTTTACTATGAAATACCCTTTGACCCGGACTTTGCCCGTATGGAAGACTTGAAAAAAATACGACTTGAAATTTTCTCTCTGGTGGTAAAATCTTTCCAGGAAGGATTGGAAGATGGTAGTATCCGTCCCGGTGTGGACCCGGTAAAATCCGCCCTGATATTAACCTCTTCCATGCAAAACATCATCAACTTAACCCCGGCTATCCAGATGCACATGCAGGATCATGGATTAAGCCACCAGGAAGTGATTGAATATAATATGGATTTGATGATGAATTGCCTGGAGAATAAAACTACCCGGAATTAATGATAATCGATTTAAAAAATAAATAAATTAAATTTAAAAAAATTAATAAATTTTGATAATTAAGGTGATAAATAAGTGTTAGAAGAAAATATTTGGTCCCACTTTGGAAACTGGTGGGCAGTACTGGTATGGATTGCTATCTATGCCGTGTTTTTACTCTTTGTACCCTTTTATAAGAAAAGTAAGGTTAAACCCACCGGGGCCTACCTGGCCTTTGTGGTGGCCTTTGCCATAGAAATGTTCGGAGTGCCCTTTTCCATGTTTGCCCTGGGCTGGGCCTTTGGTATCTGGTTGCCGGAAGGAGTGCTATGGGGACATACCCTGAGCAGTTACATCGGAGATTTAGGAACATGGATTGGATTATTAATCTCCCTTAGTGGTGTGGCCCTGGTACTGGTGGGCTGGAAGAGGATCCATAAAAACTACTGGATTAAAGAAACAGGTGAAGGAAATCTGGTTACCGATGGGATATACAAGTATCTGCGCCACCCCCAGTACACCGGGTTCTTTTTAATAACCATGGGTATCATGTTTGAATGGGCCACCATACCCCTTGTTGTTCTCTACCTGCTGTTACTGGTATTGTACTACAAACTGGCTAAAAGGGAAGAAGAGGATATGCTGGATGAGTTTGGAGAAGAATACGAGGAATATAAAAATAAGACCAGGATGTTTATTCCCTATGTGGTGTGAGGTGGTTTACTAACCCTATTCCTCATTTATTTACTTTTTATTTTTTTAAAAAAAAGATTTACTAAATGAAATGGCTTGAATAGTTTATTTCATTGGTAATTATATATTGATTTACCGTTTTAAGGCTCTAGATTAAATAGTTTATTTTTAAAATTTTTTTTACTAAGCCCTTAAATTAAATTATTTTTTTATGGTTTTTTTCGTTTTTATGAGAAAGATAATTTATTATGTCTTCTTAATCTAATATTATATACATCGGCCCCCCAAACCATTAATTCAAAAATAAGAAAAATATTTAATTATATTTATAATTTGAAAATATGGGGCCTTGATTATAAAGGAGGGGTTAAATTGAATAAAAGAGGAATATACATCATCTCATTCTTGTTTTTGGTCTTCGTGATACTAACAGCAGGATGTATTGGATCACAAGGCATGGGGGATGAATCCACAGATAGCAGTGGAGATAGCACTGGAGATGATTATCAAAGCAGTGATGATGAGAGTAAAGATGAAGGCGGCGATGAAGAAAGTGGAGAAAGTATTTTCCCCCTTGAAATTTAGCTCTATTAATTAAATTCTGATTATAATAGGGCTAAATCTATTTTTCCTACTTATAAAAGAATTTATTTTAAATTATTTAAAAGATATAATTCACTAATTATCATTTTAGTTTATCTGTACATATTCCCCTTACAAGGAAATGAAAAATGAATAACATTCTCCAGAACTCCACCAACTTTCTGGTAGAAATTTAAAGTATGATCATCTCACAACATCAGCGGTTTTAAGACTGAATTTTCTATTATTAAAAGAAATAAGAAGTTTAAATTTATTTTTAGTGAATAATCAAAAAAAAAAGGTCAATGGTTTAGATTATTGATCTTGTAGTTTAGCATCCTTCTTATCAGTCTCAGGAGGAGTATCTGAATCCTCTTCCTCGGTGGTAGTATAAGGTATAATAGTTGAAATTACTTCTTTAAGTTTTCTTACTATTTCTTTTGATGCAAAACCAGCTAGAAATGCAATAACAGCATATGTTAAGGTGGTGAGTGGTGTAGCTGCATCTGCTGGTAATTCCAGTATTAAAAGATTTGAAAGTAGGAGCAGATATACTACCACACCTAATATTAGTCCAGCCAAAGGTCTAACTAAATACCACCAAATAAAACTAACTTTGAATTTTTCCGATGCTTGATGGATACTGAATGAATTTAGGGCAGCTAAGGTTCCCCCTATACCTCCCGCAGCCGCCATGAAAAATAGTTTTCTCCAAGTTTCATTATCTACAATTCTAAAATAGGTGTCTATAGCAAGCCAAGCAAATAACAACAGAAAAGAAAGTAACATTAATCCCAATACCGTATCAAAAAGTGTTAGTTTCTGTTTTCCGCCATCAGATATAGGTTCCCCACATTTACGACAATAATCATCAGAATCTTCTATTTTAGTTTCACATTTCGGACATTTCATCCTAAAAAACCCCTAAACATTTTAAAACGGGATTTAAATAGGTTAATAATTTAATGTATCTTAGAATAAAAAGAAAATCAAGTAAAAATAACTTCCAGGTGCACTCCCCCAAAAATTTACTTAAATGAGAGTAGAAAAAAACCCCTAATTCTGCATTAAAACTGTAAACTGGTAATCAAGTTTAAACCTATATTCCCTATGAAATATTTTAAGTTTTTCTTATTATTAGAACCTTAGTTTTAAAAATCAAATCAAAAAATATATTAAAAAATTCATTTTTTCCCGAATTTTAAAGGATGTGAGTTTCAAAAATTAATCTTTTTAATTATATATACTCTAATAAAATAGCGGAGTGATCAGAAATACCCTTATCCCTTACCCCTGCATCATGAGAAACTTTAAACCCATTTAATTATGAATAAAGACCCGGTGATGCCAGGAAGTAATCCAATCTAAAGCCGGTTCCATCATGGTAATACCCGGTAAACCGTTCATCTTCATCCCGGTGGCCTTCTTTCCATAGGTCAATGTATCCTGATTCTTCTAATTTTTTAAGATCCCGGGGATTATATTCACTTTGATTGGAGGAATCTTCCCTGGTGCAGCTATTAAAGTCTCCTGTTATTAGAACATTTTTATCCTGATTATTAAGAGAATATTCCCTGATTTTAGACCAGAAATCATTCTTTATCTTACCGGGTTGATGGGGTACATATACTCCCAGCACATGTAAGTCATGTTCACTTAGATAAACTTCTAACCAGCGATCTTCACTATTTACGGTGATAAAGTTCATATTAGAGGCAATTAACGAGCCATAACCTCCATCTAGATTAGAAATTTGAGTCTGGTAGCTTTCCAATTCCAGGGCCTGTATAATCTCCTTACCATTCTCTTTATTAATAAATTCCGTAAGCACCATCAAATCTGAATTTGAACTTAAAAGATAATCTATATAGTTATTTTTTTAATTTTAGTTGACCAGTTAAAATGCTTATCAATTTATATCATTGAGTTATTTGTATTTTTTTTTGAGGGTATATCATCATATTTTCTATAAATTTTAAGTTTATATTGGTTGAAATATGTAATATTAATCAAAATTAGTTATAATTAATACAAATTTATAATAATAACAATAGCTAAAATGACATGTATAAAATACTTTAAGAAGGAGAAGTAGTATCATGGAGGAATATAGTTCAGCTAAAGAAGATAGGATAATTTGTCCAGAATGCAATGCGAATATTAAACCACTTAAATTTTGTACCCAATGCGGAATTTCAATGACTGAAACCGAAAAAGTTACTAATAAAAGTATTTCTGAAAAATTAAGTGAAAAAAGAGATCAGTCCAGTAGTAGTCCCATGGAAGATGAAACCATTAAATCAATCAAAAGTTCCGGTGAAGGTTTAATGAAGGGTCTCGGCGGTTTAATGAATAAATCTAAAAAAAGGGATAAAACAATGAATCCGGGATATTTGGTTTGTGATAGTTGCGAAGGTTATTATCAGTTGGCAAAGGATGAAAAACCTGAAGATTTTACTGATGAATGTGAATGTGGTGGAAGATACAAACATCAAATGAAATTATAATAGATATCTGAAAAATAATATCAAGGGGGAAAAATAATTTGGATAGAACAAAATTACTATTACTGAACCCTGCAGAATATGAACATCCCGCTGATAGGATAGCCCTAGAAAAATTAGAAGGCACACCGGGATTGGAAAAGCTAGTTCGCTATTATTATAAACTAGAAGTCGAAAGAACTCAAAGAATAATTTATACGGGAAGTTATTTGAAAGTAACTGATCAGAACCTTCCTGAAATAAAACAATTACTAGATGAGGCTTGTAATAATCTTTATGTTAAAGAAATTCCTCCTCTTTTTATAGAGCAAGACCCAAGGATGAATGCTTTTGCTATAGGTTCTTATAAACCAATGGTGTCTCTAACTTCAGGTTTAGTTCATGCATTGACACCAGAAGAACTACTTTCTATTATTGGACATGAAATAGGTCACATTAAAAGTGCTCATCAGTTATATAAAACCATGGGAAATTATATTGCTCACATAGGAACACAGCTTGGCCAAGCCACTCTGGGTATCGGAAGCATGTTAAGTGATGCATTAGAGATCTCATTACTATATTGGAGTCGAATGGCAGAATTAACAGCAGACAGGGCAGGATTATTAGCTTGTCAAGATATTGATGCATTTATAAATGCTGAAATTAAGATGTCTGGTTTTCCATCCAGTAATATCGATGAAAACTTGAGAAAATCATTTATACAACAAGCAGAGGAATTTAAAGGTTTTGATTTTGATGGATTAGACAAAATGGCAAAACTTTTAATAGTTAAAGATAAAACGCATCCTTTTACAGTTATGAGGGTATCCGAGATACTTAAATGGGTTGATTCAGGACAATATGATGAAATAATTGAAAAACATGGTAAAAATATTGGTGAACTTGAAATAGACTGTATTAAGTGTGGTTATAGATTAGATGGGGATGAAATTTTCTGTGGTGAGTGTGGTTCGAAGATTTCTGTACGTTAATAAAAAAAATAGTCAACCCAAACAAAGGGAGTATATGGAAAAGGCTGAAAAAAAGAAAGAGGAAAAACGCAGAAAATGGATGTTTTAGCGGTTATTCTGATTTTTGGATGTGCCAATAAATAATTCCCAAATACTATTTTTTTTGCGAAGGTGAATAAGGGGATAGTTTGAGGATTTTTTGTCTCTTCTATCCTTTAGGATTACATATACTAAACGGATACATCTCTGGCGTAAAATGAATCAATTCTCCGAACTCCAGCAATTTTTGGTAAAAATTTATAACATGATCATCTCCAACATCAGCCAGCAATAAATTTCTTTATCGCCTTTACTGCATGATATGTTTTTTAATTCTTCAATTAATCTCCTTCCTATCCCTTTTTTCTGGAAATTAGGATGAACTGCCAGATCATATACATATACTTCATTGGCTTCAAAATAGGTGGAAGGTAATTCATGGGCCGTTAATCCGCCAATGATGTCTTCTTCATATTTGGCAACCACAAAAATAATGTTTTCATTTTTTATAATTTATCCAGATAATAATTAGAGGGATGAGGGAATGATTCCATTTCAAATACATTTTCATAGAGTTTGATTAATTTTAAAAGTTCGGCCTGGTTATTTAAATTTAAGTGTAAATATTTAATTTCGTTTAGATTCATGAAAAACAGCTTTTTTTGTTATAAAATATGATTTTGTTACAATTTATGTCTTTAATGCTTAATCTAAAAAAATAATTATCCACGCAGATAATTTACTTTTTATATTAATACAACGCGTATTAGAGAATCTTCTACTTTATTTATTAGTTGTAAATGGATAATCAAATCATAAATTACTTAATGTTCATTATAACATAATTTTTAATAACAACTTTAGGAGTGGGGTTGGTGAATCGTAAAATATTATACCAGTTACAATCAGTTGAATATGAGCATGAATTTGACCGAAAGGCATTGAAGAGTTTAGAAGGGACTCCGGGACTGGAGAAATTATCGCGTAAATATCAGAAACATTACATAGAAAGAATATATAGGCTCAAATTAACCGGTAGTGGGATTAGAGTTAATGATAAAAACTTTCCTGAAATTCATAAATTACTGCTAGAGGCCTGTGACATTTTACAATTAAATTACGTTCCAGAGCTTTATATTTTGTGGGATTATAGGGTTAATGGATTTGCAAGTGGTTCTGAAAAGCCTATTATTGGGCTTTATTCAGGTACAATCGATTTGCTAAGTCCTGAAGAATTATTATATATACTTGGCCATGAATTAGGGCATATTAAAAGTGGACATATGCTATATCATCAAATAGGTAGTTTAATCCCCTATTTAGGTGAATTGGCTAGTGTCATAACATTAGGCATATCTAATATTGTAGGAACTAGTTTGACTCTCGCATTACTTTACTGGTACCGGATGTCAGAGTTTACTGCTGATAGGGCTGGTTTACTGGCCTGTCAAAATAAAGAAGCGGCAATGAGTGCCATGATGAAAATGTCGGGTGTTCCTAAAAAATACTTTGATAAAATAAAAACTGAAGATTTCATAGAACAGGCACGGGAATTCCAGGACTTTGATTACGATTCTCTAGATAAAATTAGCAAAGGAATACTTATTATGGAAAGTACTCATCCCTGGACTGTAATGCGTGCCCATGAAATTTTAAAATGGGTGGATTCTGGAGCTTACGATCAGATTATTAAAAAACACAGTACCATTAAAAAAGTCAGTGGAAGTACCGGTACCATGCCCTGTTTAAATTGTGGATTTGAAATAACTGGAAAGGAGAAATTCTGCCCGGGATGTGGCACCAGATTTGGCCGTAGATAAAAAAAGACTAATTCTTTTTTGTGGAAAAAAATAATTTACCTCCACACTGACATTCCACAAAATCATCAGCAGATTCACCAGATTTTAATTCATAGTAACCTGCACACGATTCACAAAGGAGATATCCATATTTATTCTCTTTTTTATTAAAGATTTTATTAATTGTGGAGTCCAGTTCTTTGAATATAGGTTGAGCTTTTTCTTCGATTTCAAATAGAGTATTATTTAATTCTTCTTGTAATCCCGGTTTATTGGAAAAATCAGTGTACTTAGCTGATTCTCCCTCATCTTGATTGAATACAGGACGTCGGCGTTTATACTTGGAATGGGGTGAATTTTTAAATAATATTTTGCCACATTCCGCGCAGTAGACTGAACTTTTAACATTGGTAAAATTACAATAGGGACATGTTGTTTCCGATGCATCATTTTTTAAGGGAAGACTTTCTGCACAAGCAACACAGAACTTTGAATTTTCTGGATTTTTGGTAGAACATGCCAGACAGATAGATGAATGGCCAAGTTGTGAATCATCAAGGGGAAGTTCATTCCCACACTCTGCACAAAATTTAGCACCAGCTACATTTTCGAATCCACATTGATTGCAATTATTTATAGATGTTTTAAGTTCTATTCCACAATCTGCACAAAATCGGGCTCCTTCCACATTTTTAAAGCCACAATTCATACAGGATAATCCCTGATTAATTTGATTATCTAGCATTTTAGTCACCAATCACGAGTATTTATATGTGTTATGAAATCAGTTCATGTTTCAGATAATAATCACTTACCTGACAAAAGGCACCTTAACCATATAACCCACTAAACCCCCCAGCATACCACTCCATATAATCAGGAAGGGCTGGAGAATTATCCTCATGAAGTTAATATTATTCTGCAACTGGTGGTGGAGGTGGCAAATAGGGTAGACAGGTTCCCCATAAAAAGCATGAACAACAAAATCAGGGTTCCCACCACAAAACCCATGATGATGGTTATTACCAGACCCAAAAATCCACCATTTACCAGTCCTTCCACAAAATCTTCTGATTTTAATAAAGCAGCCACCAATCCCCCAAGGAGGGCCATGGAAGGTAAAAAGAACATATATCCCATGGGGGTTATTTGCCCACTACCAGAAAGTATGGTATCCCCATAGATTATAAATCCCATTACCGGTATCACAAAGGAAACAAAAAGCCCGGTGAAGATTGCTAAGATATTTATTTTTTGATTTAATGAGTTTAAGTCTAAATCCATATTTCCTAACCTCTATATTTATGTTAAAAGCAGGGCACACTCCTGGCAGTACCGGGCATCAGATACATTTTCAGTACCACATTGAGGACAAGTTCGTGTTAAAAAGGAGTATCTGCAGTTAATACAGAATCTGGCCTGTTGTGGATTAATACTTCCACAGGAGGGACATTCTGTTTCCAGAACCGGGTGGTAATTGTGTAGATTACTGGTTTGGTAGGATTGCTGGGAGGGATTATCCCGGGTAAGGGAGTAAATAAAATAGATTATCCCCACCAGCACCACAAACCATAATGGTCCTAATATGAAAAATCCCTGCTCATCCCTGATAAAATCCCTTAAAGCCATATAAATCACCTTCTAGATTAAGATGAATAATACTATAACTAACATGATAATTCCAATAATACATGATTCCTTGGCCTTTTTGGGTTTATTATCATTCCACACTAAAAATCCAATTAAGCCGGCTATGGGAGAAAATAATATGATTAAAATAGCTTCACCAGCACTTAAGCCCGGTTCTATTTCGGGATGGTTGGATTGAAAGTTAGAAGCCGGAATACTTTGATTAACCCTGCCCTGGCCAGAAGAGCTAACTGGACTAATTTTTCCACCTGGTTTTAAATTAAAGGCACATTGTTGACAGTACCGGGCTTCTGCCACGTTTTCAGTTCCACATTCAGGGCAGTTTATTTTAAGGCCCTTTACCAGGGGATGGGCGCAATTAGTGCAAAAACGGGCATTATCTGGATTTAGAAAGCCGCAGTTTTCACATTTTATCTGGTGAATTTTTTCCAGAGGCTGGGCGCAATTAGTGCAAAACCGGGCCTCTTTATTATTCTCTTTTCCACAGTTTTCACATTCTATTAAAGAGGGATTTTTACCACAAACCACACAAAAGTCTGCATCTGGAGAGTTTTCATGGCCACAGGGAAAGGTTATCTGTGATGCAGGATTTTCAGGTTCTATTTCTGATTCCAGATTTACATTTTCTGGTATTTCTTCTTCTAAAACTTTAACTGTTTCAACTTCTTCTAAAACTGCTGGTCCATTTACTGCTTCGTTTTCTATTTCTTTAGAGCTTTCTGGTTCTTCTTCTAATATTATTTCCTGTTTTCTAAGATTTTCCAATGCCTGGGAGGCCGCCATCTGGATATGAGGATCACTCCATTTTTGGGCATCATTCAAGCCGGGTATAGCCCGGGAGTCACCTATTTTTTCCAGGGCCTCTATAATTTTAAGTGCGGGTTGAGTGTATTTTTCCTTGTTTAAAGCTTCACTTAAAGGTTCAACAGATTTTTCATGGTCCATATTCCCCAATGCAGTGGCTGCTGCCGCCCTTACCAGGTAATAATCATGTTTTAATGCTTCAATTAATGCATCCAGAGCTTCTGGATCATCAATTTGTTCTAATTGTTTTAGATCTCTTTTTTGAATCAAATTTTCAATTTCCAGGGAGGAAACCATCTTTTTCACCCCACCTATCATCCTTAAATTTTAAGATAACAAGCAATATGATTTTTTTATAGAAAATTTACACCCCATGCTCTTTATCTTTATTAATTATTTATTATAAGTTAATGTTTTTTATATATAATATAGTAATATTTATTAATTCATGCAGTATATTAATAAAGTATGAAATATTGGGGTCCTATCCAGAATATTTTAAAGGTATCCGGAAGTTGCATCTGCCACCGCATACCAGAGCGGACCTTCAGGGTAAATAATTATTATTTTCCGGTTTGTTCCCGTTGCACCGGAATTTACCTGGGGTCAATTAGTTACTTTATCTATGTATATTTTTTTTATGTGGACTATAATCTCTGGCTAATTATTTTAGCTATTTTAATGATTATTCCCACTTTCCTTGATGGTTTAACCCAGTATTTTAATCTGAGGATAAGTAATAATTATTTAAGATTTACTTCCGGTGTTATAGCCGGTTTGGGACTGGCTATTCTGGTTAAATATTTTAAATGGATCTTATTTTTATATTTTGGTTCATGATGTGAGTAAAAAATGGATATGGGGATTAATTAAGCATGAGGTTAAAAATAAAAATTGTGCCCAGTGTGGTGGTAAAGCCCGTAGATTAGGGGATGTGATGGATTACTGGGGTTATTATAAGAACTGTTTGTATTTTCCACCAGCATAAAGGCATTAGTATTAACTAATGATTATTATTTACCGATGATCCAATGTGAGATTACTTAGAATAAATTTTTAAAAAGTGGAGGTGTTATTATGTCCCGGAAGTGTGGTCAATGTGGTAGTGACAGTCCGCAGGGGTCCCAGTTTTGCATGAACTGCGGAACCCCCTTAATAAAAAAGCAAATACGTGAAAATACTCCAGCAGCAGGCTGGTGGAGTTCTCAAAATAATGGAGTAAAAGCCTTAACCCTGGTAGGGGCTTGTTGTGTGGGGATGATAGTCCTGGTAGGAATTATTGGTCTTTTATCCCCAGATGCAAGTACCACTAGTTATCCTGGTAACAGTTACAATTCTTATGATAGTTACAGTTCTTATGATTATAGCAGTGATTATTCCTCCAGTGGCAGTGACGATACCTTAAGGAATTTCTACTATGACCAGCAAAGTGGTATTTCCACCGCCAATGCCGATTGTCCCTATTGTGGAGGCACTCTAGATATTGTAACTGATGGTAGTTCTACACTGATGCTCTGCCAGGACTGTGATGCCTATTATTATGATTAGGCCATCTTAGAAATAAATAAAATTCAGGATTAAACACTAATTTCTGGGGAATGAATTCTAAAAAAGTGATACTATGCCAGATTGTGAAAAGTGTGATTTCTGTGGTAAACCAGCTGTAGATCAATGTATTGTTTGTGGAAGATGCTACTGTGAGGATCATCTGGGGGGAGATGGATACTGCGTGGATGACTTTTTTGGTTCAGGCCTATTCTAAAAAAAGTTTTCCAAGAAATCTGTTCTATTATTTTTTATGTAAAATCGATTCTAAAAAAAATAAAGATAGTTCCCCCTGGAAAGGGGTTCCAATTCTTTATACTCCTTCTGCCGGTAATTTAGGAAGTTTTTTTCTATAATACCAGAATATGATAGCTAGAATCACATACATGAGGGCCACAAACCATCCGAACTCACCCAGCATCATCTCTCCTGCATCAGTAGTTTGAGTGAGGGCGGGATAGAACTGCTGGATGAAGTAGTTCCAGAATCCATGGAAAAGAACTGCCACCCATACACTTCCGGATATGATACGAAGCCAGGCCAGGATTAAACCAGCACCCATCACCGAGGGAATAAAAACACCCAGGGAGAAAATCAGTGATCCGGACCCATGATAAGGACCAAAGAGGATCATGGGAAAATGCCAGAGAGTCCATACAGCAGCAGATAATAGGGCAAGTTGGGTGAATGTCTGGAATCGGGCCAGTTCCGGTACTAAAAATCCACGCCAACCAAACTCTTCTCCAGCGGCAAAAAAACAGTTTAAAGCTATTGCAAATAGTAAGGAAGGTATGAAACTAATGGTGAGGATATTTGCAGCCCCTTCGAGGTTAAAAGGTGCTATCCCTGAAATCCATGCTAAACAAAACATGATAAGCCCGGCAGCAATCGGGAGCAGGATACCCACTAAAAGCCAGATGGGTTTTCCCAGGCCAACCCCGAATCCCTTCAAATTACGCTGGTAGTATAAACGGGTGATAACAGCTGCAAGGGCCGGACACCACATAGAACCAACAGTATAGAGAAGTAGAAGGGTGGCATTATCTGCAACTAAAGGTGTCCGGGATATAAGGTACCAGAAAATGGAGGATAACAAAAAGGTTAACACTACAAAAGTAGTTACTGTCTTTTTCGGATTAGTGACATGAGTTGATGGTTCATCCCTCGTAATATTCCCTTTTCCAGTTAAAAGATAGTTCATCAATCCGCATTTAGTATTCCCCTCTTTTTTCCTTTCACCTGCTCTTACCACTTTTTTACAACCCCTTACATTTTACATAATAAATTTTTTTCCTTTCCTATGAATGAGATTATAATTACAACTAATTTATATTTTACTTTCATATCTATTATAAAATAAAGTGAAAAGCTATTATCTTAGAGTTTTGTTCTAATTTTCGTTATATAAACCGTTTTATAGATTTCCAGATTAAGATTTTTATGGCACTGGTTTTTGAATTAGTTATATAAGATTACTCACGTATTAGGCACTATTGATAGAGAATATCTGGCATTCCAGGTTATCAATAATTAATGAACTGTTTATGATTTATATTTGGTTATTTATTAATTTTTTAATTAAAACCTATCTAATAGTAAATTATAATAACTGAGATTATTCATAATATTACTGTAGATAAATCCATTTATACTTATAAATAATTTATCAATATTAAAGGAAAATTTTGCTTATTTATTATTTTTTTTTTAAAGCACCCCTCTACTGAAAAAAAAATTATTTTTTTAATTCTATTAGATTTGTCCTACAACTATGATGGAGGGGGGAAAATTAGAAAATATAGAAATTCCTTTTTTTTAATTGCATCATTTTTTTTTATTCTTTGTAGCATAGGTGGTGTTTTTGCTGAAGATTCAAATATCACCCCGGAGAATCAAACTGCTCTTCAAAGTGTGGCAGTAACAGCCACCACGGACAGATACGTTAACATTAATAGC
>CAMYKT010000027.1 GCA_947259185.1 uncultured Methanobacteriaceae archaeon | reverse complement strand
TATTTCAGGGGTTAAAAAGATGGGAAAAAAAGCAGAATCATCCCTTACTCCCGACCATGTTATTAAAAATTGGGAAGAATTAAAGGATTATATGCAGAAGGGTTATCCTGCCGATGAAAAAAGGGAGCAGGTTTTTGAGGATCTCTATCACATGGTGCGCTTGATGTGTGATAATGTGCCGGATATGATCTGGGCCAAGGATAGGGATAAGAAATTCATTTTTACTAACCGGGCTATAGCTGAAAAATTATTAAATGCCCGGGACACCATGGAAGCCCTGGGTAAAACCGATATGTATTTTGCCAACAGGGAACGCTCACTTCATCCAGAAAACAAAAAATGGCATACCTTTGGTGAGATTTGTACCGATTCAGATGAATTTGTACTTAAAACCGAAAAATCAGGCCGTTTTGATGAGTTTGGAAATGTTAAGGGGGAATTCTTATTTTTAGATGTTCATAAAGCTCCTTTTAGGGATGAAAAAGGGGATATAATCGGGACTGTGGGTTGTGCCCGGGATGTAACCCGGGAAAAAGAAATAGAAAAAAATCTAACAGAAAGTGAAAAGTTATTCCACTCCCTGATTGATAACATGTTAGATGCAGTTATAATATTAGATTTTGAAGGGTCAATCCTTTTTGCCAATCGAGCCGCATTTGAACTGGTGGATATTGATCCCCGGACTCCTTTGCAGGGTTTTCATGTTAAAGATTTTGCCCTGGGGCAATCCATGATGGATATTGAAAATCATCAGCAGCTGGTAAAAGAGGATAAATTTGGTTTTCTGGGAAACTACCAGATTAAAGACAAATACGGTCAGGTTAAATGGGTGGAAGGACTGGGTAGAAAAATTGAATTTCAGGGTAAAGTGGCTAATCTGGTTAATTTAAGAGATATAACCCCTCGAAAAAAGGCAGAAGAGGAATTAAAAAACCGGGAGAAACTACTAGAAGGTGTGGCCCGGATGAATCATATCCTCATAAACAGCCCTAATCTGAAGGCAGCTATTCAGGATTCCCTGGAGGAAATTGGAAGTGCCACCCGGATTGACCGGGCTTATATTTTTAAAAATCATGTAGAAGAATCTACCGGACGTTTATTAACCAGCCATTGGATGGAATGGACTAATGGTCAGGTTGAGGCCCAGTTATATAATAATGATTTGCAGAATATTCCCTATGAAAAACTATCCCCTGATTTAATAACCAATTTCACCCAGAAAAAACCATTTTATAGTTTAAGTCGTGATTTAGATTCTTATACCCATGAAATAGTAGAAAAGCAGGGTATCTTATCACTGCTTCTGGTTCCAGTGCTGGTGCAGGATAAATTATGGGGTTTTATTGGATTTGATAATTGCACCCAGGAGAGAAGCTGGAAGGAATATGAACTCACCATTTTAAAAACAGCAGCAGATTCTATTGGCAGTGCCCTGGATCGTTATGATTTTGAAAAAGCATTAACAGAAAGTGAAAATAAAAGCAAGAAGCTTATAAAGGCCATCCCGGATATGATGCTGGTTATAAGTAAAGAAGGGTTTATCCAGGATTATTCTCCTAAAAATCCAGAATTGATGCCCATCCCGGAAAAGGAAATTGTTGGCAGTAATATCTCCCAGATGGGTTTATCACCGGCTGATTTAGAGCAGATTTTAAAAATGATTAAAACTACCTTAATTACCAATACCCTGGAAACAATTGAATATGCACTGGATGTTCCTGCTGGTAATCGGCATTTTGAAGCTCGATTTATTAAATTAAATGAGGATAATGTTTTATCCATTATAAGGGATATCACCGGCCGGGTTCGTGATGGGGAGATGATAAAATCATCTCTGGAAGAAAAAGATATACTCTTAAGAGAGATCCATCACCGGGTGAAAAATAATATGCAGATTATTTCCAGTCTCATGAATTTGCAGATAAAATATGAAAATTCCCCCGAGGCAATTAATATCCTGAAAGAAAGCCAGGGCAGGGTAAAATCCATGGCTATGGTGCATGAAAAACTTTATAAATCCAAATCATTTTCTATGATTAATTTTAAGGATTATCTAACTCGTTTAGTGTCTGATATATTATACACCTATGATCTTATTTCCCATATCGACTGGAAACTGGAAATGGATGAAATAAAAATTACCATGGATCTGGCTATACCTCTGGGACTTATTATCCATGAAATAGTATCTAACTCAGCTAAATATGCTTTTAAAAAAGACGAAAAAGGTAGAATTGATATATCTATGAAAATGGTGGATGATAGATTCTTTTTAAGGGTGGCTGATAATGGTGTGGGAATTCCGGAAGATATTGAGTGGGGAAAAACCGATACTCTGGGGTTGCACCTGATTGATGCCCTGGTTAAACAAATTGATGGAGTTATTAAACTGGATAATAGTCAGGGCACCAGTTATGAGATTATATTTCCCCCTATGAGTTATGTAAATAGAGGATGATAGCGGGATTTGCAATAACTTTTCTTAAAACGATATCAACCCCTATAGAGTTATGTAAAAAGGATGATTATATCCTCTGATTTTTTATTATTATTCTTCCAGCAAGTAGGATGCAAAAGTAAATCCATCCTAATCTTACCTGGCCTGCTACTGCAGCGGCTTCTAATATTTCTTCCCTGGTACATCCTTCTTCCTGGGCTCTTTTATTATGAGCTTTTATGCAGTGCTTACATTTAACTGCCACAGCACAGGCCAGGGCAATTAGAGCTTTTTTTAGGGTGTAAAAGAGCGCCGTCTTTCATTATTTGAAATGATAGATTATTAAATGCTTCTTCCAGGTCACCATTTATGGCTTTAGCGAATTGGTACGGTCGGGGTTTATCCTTTTTCAAAATTTCACCTCCTGTTTTTTTTGTAAATTTATTTAATTTTAGCCAAGATAAATCTTATATAAGATTAATGAATATATATTCATAAAGGAGGATTAAACATGAAAATTGCCATAGCTTCCCAGGGACGGGAAATAGAATCCCAGACCAGTGACCTTTTTGGCCGTAGCCGGGACTTTATAATTCTGAAAATGGTTGATGATAAAATTATAACTATTGAATCTGTGGAAAATCCATTCAGAAAGGATAAAGCTGCAGGCAACTTAGCTGCTCAATTTCTGGCTGGTGAAAATATAAATATTCTTATAACCGGTAAACTGGGACATGTAGCCTTGAGAGTATTGAATAACGCCAGTATAACCGCCTATAAAAGTCACAGAGGAACAGTTAAACAGAATATAAATTTATACCAGCAGGGTAAGTTAACCAAGCTTAGCAATCTGCAGGCCGGGTTCCCTACCGGGAAATAAATTTATAACTGTAATTGAATATATATTCATTTATGTCCAGGCCCCGACGTATTAGGAAAATAAGAAATCAACCCCGGATTAGATGTTTTAAACCGGAAGATGATGAAAAGGAACCTTTAAGTGTTATTGAAATTACTATAGATGAGTTTGAAGCAATAAGACTTCGGGATTATCATGATATTCAACAAAAAAAATCAGCCGAGTTAATGGAAATATCCCAACCCACCTTTCACCGTATCATTTCATCAGCCCGAAAAAAAATTGCCCGGGCTCTGATTGAAGGAAGCACCATAATAATAACTGGAGATGATTTTATGACAGAAAATAAAGAATATAAATGCAATGTCTGTGCCTTTAAGTGGAGCAGTCCCAAGAAAGTATATGAGAAATGTCCTGATTGTGATTCAGAAAATATTCAAACCATTGAAAAAGAGGAAGATGATTCAAAACAGGATATCACACAGCGACGATCTTTTGGGGGTCCTGGTTTAGGTGCAGGAGCCCCTACAGTATGTAAATGTCCTAACTGTGGATTTGAATCTCCCAAAAAAAGAGGAGTACCATGTAGAAACACTAAGTGTCCGGAATGTGATATGCCCCTTTGTGGATCCGATTCTATCTGAAATGGTGATAATTTGTACTTCATTGAACTAAAAAATGTTTGTAAATCCTTTCAGGATCAGGTAGCCCTCCAGAATATAAATTTGGAACTGGAAGAAGGGAGTGTACTGGGTATTTTAGGAAAAAGTGGATCAGGGAAATCCATACTCATTAACATGTTACGGGGTATGAAAGATTACCGTCCGGATGAAGGCCAGATAATTTATAACCTGGCATTGTGTCCTGATTGTCTTAGAGTAGAACCACCATCCCGAAAAGATGAAAAATGTTCCTGTGGAACCCGGTTGGAATTACAGAGAGTTGATTTCTGGAACTGCCACCGGAGTTTATTTGCAGCTATTCGCCGCCGAATATCCATCATGCTCCAGAGAACCTTTGCCCTGTATGAAGATGATACAGTGATAGATAATGTATTAAAGGCTTTTCCTGATGATTCACCTGAGAGTACCTATCAGGCCCTGGAGCTTCTGGAAATGACCCATATGACCCACCGGGTAACCCAGATAGCCCGGGATTTAAGTGGTGGGGAAAAACAAAGAGTGGTCCTTGCCCGTCAAATGGCTAAAAATCCCATGCTTTTTTTAGCAGATGAACCCACCGGAACCCTGGATCCTAAAACTGCAGAACTAATCCATGAAACACTATTAAACGGGGTTAAAAATAAGGGTCAGACCATGCTAATCACTTCCCACTGGCCGGAAGTGATGAAATTATTATCTGACCAGGTTATATGGTTGGATAATGGTAAAATTATCCAAAAGGGAGATCCGGAAACTGTAGTAAAAAGTTTCATGGACACTGTGCCACTACCTGAGAAAAAAGACCACACCCTGGTTGCTAATCCTATTATAAATATAGAAAACGTGAAAAAACATTATTACTCCATTGAAAGGGGAGTAATTAAGGCAGTAGATGGAGTTAATCTGGTGGTAAATGAAGGAGAAATATCCAGTATTGTGGGTTTAAGTGGAGCAGGTAAAACCACCCTTTCCCGGATGCTATGCGGTTTAACAGATCCCAGCTCAGGTAAAATAAATGTTAGGCTGGGTGAAAACTGGATAGATATGACTCAAAAAGGGCCACAGGGTAGAGGTAGAGTAACCCCTTATATAGGACTCTTACACCAGGAATACAGTCTTTATCCACATAAAACAGTTATAGAAAACCTGACCGATTCTATAAGTCTGGAATTACCTGCTGAATTTGGAAAAGTAAAGGCCATATTTGTCCTGCAGGCGGTTGGTTTTACAGAAAACTATGCTCAACTCATGCTCCATAAGTACCCGGATGAGTTAAGTAGTGGAGAGCGCCACCGGGTGGCTCTGGCACAGATATTGATTAAAGAACCAAAAATTGTTATTCTGGATGAACCCACCGGTACCATGGATCCTATTACCCGGGTGCAGTTAACAGATTCTATAATAAAAGCCCGGGAGGAATTAAATCAGACTTTCCTGATTATTTCCCATGATATGGACTTTGTACTGGATATTTGTGATGTGGCCACCCTTATGCGAGGAGGTAAAGTCCTGAGTAGCGGGGCTCCCACAAAAATAGTGGCGGATTTAACCCATGGTGAGAAAGAAAAAATGCTAAAAAATACTTAAATTAATTCCAGGTGATTTCATGGAGAAGTTAATAATTATGGGAATAACCATTGCCACGGTGGTAATGGCCTGGATAGTTGATCCTGCCAAAAAATATTAAACATTATTCATAATAAAAATCTTTGCAAATTACCCGACCATTATGATCAAAAATAATACCTTCTGCTTCCAGTAGGGCCCGTTTCATATCCTCCCCGCCCTGAAAACCTCCCGGATATCCATCAAAACGTATAGCCCTATGACAGGGGATAATAACAGGAAAGGGGTTACGGGCCAGGGCATTTCCTATGGCCCGGGCACCCTTATCTTTTCCCAGATAAGAAGCCAGGGTCTTATAACTGGTAATTCTACCCCGGGGGATATTATATTCAGCTTCTAAAACACTTCTCTGGAAAGGAGTGCAACTTTCCAAATCCACCCTATCTAGTGAGAACAAAATATTCTCACCCCTTAAAAAAGATTTTATTTTAGAGGAAACCTCATCAATTTCAGGACAACTACCTCTTTTAATATCCCTGTACAATTTACTTACCCTTATCCCGGCACTTTCCTGAGGATGGGATAAGATTATTAGATTAATAAGTGGTTCATATTTTTTTAAGGACCAGATGATTGCTACCGGGCCAAAAGGAGTGGATTTGATGAGTTTTAATTTAATGTTTTCCATATAATCAATTATAATTTATGTTGTTTCCCCTTAAAAAAGGATTAAAAAAAAATGGAGATTATTTTATAAAATAACTGCTGCTTCAGGTGATTAATAAATTCCTAAAAGTTTATATAGCATCTGCAAGGTATCTTTAGGTGTAGTAGAACTAATAAATAAATTATTACTTATAGTATATGATTACAGGTGGTGTATATTTTTGAGTAAAGATACTTCTGTTCTTCTGGATGAAAAAAGACTTTTTAAACCAGATTATCATCTGGTGGAAGAGGCTCATATAAAAAATTGGGAGGCTGAACTGGAGAAGGGTAAGGATATTGAAAAGTACTGGGAAGAAAAGGCCCATCAATTTGAATGGTTTAAGAAATGGGATAAGGTCCTGGATGAGAGTAAAAAACCATTCTACCAGTGGTTTGTCAATGGAAAAACCAATCTATGCTACAATGCTGTTGACCGCTGGATAAACACTGATAAAAGAAACCAGGTGGCCATCCTCTATGCCAATGAAAGAGGAGAAGAAATAAAACTTACCTATTATGAGTTATATCGAGAAGTAAATAAGATGGCCAGTGCCCTGAAAAATCTGGGCATTAAAAAAGGAGATACGGTATCCATGTACCTGCCCATGTGCCCGGAGCTGTTAATCTCCATGCTGGCCTGTACCCGTATCGGGGCCTTGCACAGTGTGGTCTACTCCGGGTTAAGTGTGGGAGGTTTTGTAGAGCGTATAAACGATTCAAAGGCCAAGGTACTCCTCACCGCTGATGGAACCTACCGCCGGGGAAAAATTATTGATCTAAAGAAAATAGCAGATGAAGCCCTCCTGCAGTGTCCCACCATAGAAACAGTAGTATTAGTACGTCACACAGGAAACCCTATAAAAATATCCGAATTAAGCGGAAGGGAAATACTCTACACCACTCTCCTGGAAGGAGAAAATGAGCTTTGCCCGGTAGAGGAAATGGATGCTGAAGACCCCTTATTCATCCTTTATACTTCGGGTAGTACAGGTAAACCTAAAGGGGTGTTGCACACTACAGGGGGCTACATGGTAGGTGTGGCCACCTCCCTTCAAAATGTCTTCGATATTCATAACGGGGATTTGTGGTGGTGTACCGGAGATATTGGATGGATCACCGGCCACAGCTATTTAATATACGGGCCCCTGCTTTTAGGTACAACCACCCTGGTATATGAGGGTGCCCCTGATTATCCGGACCCCGGGGCCTGGTGGAAAATCGTGGAAAAATACGGGGTGACCAAATTATACACCGCCCCTACGGCCATACGTCACCTGATGAGATATGGTAATAAATATCCCCAACTCTATGATTTATCCTCTCTTAAAATACTGGGAAGTGTGGGAGAACCCATCAATCCCTAGGCATGGATGTGGTTTTATAAAAATGTGGGAAAAGAGAAAACACCCATCATGGATACCTGGTGGCAAACTGAAACCGGTATGCATATGATTGCTCCCCTGCCAGTATCCCCCTTAAAACCAGGTAGCCCTACCCGGGCCTTACCGGGTATTGAGATGGATGTGGTGGATGAAAAGGGCCAGAGAGTGCCTCCAGGTAAAGGAGGATATCTGGTGATTAAAAAACCATGGCCGGCCATGCTACGTACCCTTTATAAGGAGGAAGAGCGTTATGAGGATACTTACTGGAAGCAGATACCAGGCGGAGTTTATATGGCTGGAGATATGGCCCGGATAGATGAAGATGGATATATCTGGATTCAGGGAAGATCAGATGACGTACTTAAAATCGCCGGGCACCGTATAGGGACTTCCGAGGTGGAATCAGCCTTTGTATCACATCCCTTAGTGGTGGAAGCAGCAGTAATTGGAAAATCAGACCCTATCAAGGGACAGGTCATTAAATCCTTTTTAATACTAAAAGAAGGCCACAAACTGAATACTGCCCTTATTGAGGATTTACAAAAACATGTGCGTTATGAAATGGGACCGGTGGCCGTACTGGGGGAGATGGTCCAGGTTAATAAATTACCTAAAACCCGGAGTGGTAAGATAATGCGACGTATACTCCGGGCACAGGAAGAAGGAAAGGATTTAGGAGATACTTCCACTTTAGAAGATTAAAAAAAAAAATATTAAATAAAAGTATTTATTTTCTCCAACCTTTATTTTCATTTTAAGATTAGCATGGAAAAAGTATATAAAGCTCTATTAAAAAAGATAAGAAGAACTAAGTAATGGCGAAAAATATCAAATACTATTTTATATCTTCGTCCTTAATGATTCAGGAAGGATTAAAAAAGACCTTCCCTATTTATGTGCCCTTCTGGGCGAGAATATGCTTTAAAATTATTAAATTAAGAGTTGAATACCATGGCAAAAGTTAAAGGAACTAAAAAAAGAACTAGACAAAAAACAGGTTACAGAAAGGCTGGAAATAAAAGAGGAAGAGGAGTTAAACACTCTAAAAAATAATTAATTTAAGGGCTTAATATTCTTAAATTATTTATTATATTTTTATAAATTAATAATTACTTAAAATCATTACTTATTTTTAGATTACTATTTTTTTTATATCTTAATTACAGGGCATCTTTATATTATTTCAAAATTATAGATTAATCCAGAAAGTAATGGAGAAAGCCCCATGCCAGAATTTAATTTAAATGAGAGTAAATGTAATAGTTGTGGAACCTGCAGCTCCCTTTGCCCCACAGGGAGTATTCAAATGAATCAATATCCCCACCAATCACCGGATAGTTCCTGTATAAGTTGCGGGCACTGTGAAGCCGGATGCGAGGGAGGTGCATTGCAGATTAATAACCCTAATCTGGAACCACCCTTAACCAATATAAGTTCTAAAATAAGCCCGGAAGAGCTGGGAGCTTATATGAGAAACCGCAGATCAATACGTAACTATAAAAATAAACTGGTTTCTCCAGATACCATAAAAGAAGTAATGGATATTGTCCGTTATGCCCCCACGGGAATGAATAGTCAACCAGTCAAATGGGTTATTTTAGAAAACCCTTCTAAAGTTAAAGAACTCTCCAGCATATGTATTGATTGGATGAAAAAAGAGGTGGAAAATGATTCTCCCCTATCCCAATATGTACCTATGGAGTCCCTGATTACGGTATGGAATACCGGGATAGATCCTATATTAAGAGGAGCCCCTCATGTTTTCATAGCAACTGCAAGTGATTCTTCAGCAACAGTGGATGGAATTATAGCTTTAAGTCATTTAGAATTAGCCCTACCCGCATTTGGCCTGGGAGCCTGCTGGGCAGGATACCTTAAAATGGCAGCTACGGGTTATGAAAAGGTAAATAAATTTTTAAATCTAAAAGATGATTCATTTATTGGAGCTTTAATGGTGGGATACCCGGAGAGTAAATATTTCAGAATACCAAAAAGGAATAAGGTAGATATTAGATTTTTGGATTAAGGATTTAAGAGTTAATCCCCAATAATCCCTACCTACATAAACCTGAATAGAGTTAATCCCCCAATAAAACCGGAATTATAATCTACTCTAATTTTTTTATCCAACCCCATCTATTTAAATTCTTTTTTTTTATGATTCATCCCCGCCGTGATGAGTTTTTGCCCATTTCCTATCTTTACGAGTAACCATATGTAAAAAAGATGCAAAAAAGAGAGGTATGAGGTAGAGGCAGTAAGCCCAGTACTCCACTGCCCGTATTAATCCGGTTAAAAATGATTCATTATCCCGGTAAACTCCCAGTATTACCCCGGGGAAAAATGCAGCCATGGACAGTAAACCAATTGCTACCGGTGCCTCCATGAAGAAGGTTAAAACTCCTCCCAGGTTTAAAATGGCCACCACATATCCCAGCATCACAAAGGCTATGAATAATAAAAAGAAGAGGTACTGGATAGAATCTATTTTTTTATATAATGGTATTTTAGCATCTATAATGGGTGCCAGGTAAATGAATAATGTTTCCAGGTTACCGGTAGCCCACCTGACCCTCTGACGGAAAAAAGGCTTCCAGTAAGGAACAGCTTCCTGGAATACATGGGCTTTTCCACAGTACCTGATTTTATATCCCTTGATCATTAACTTTATACTCATATTGAGGTCTTCAGTTACCGCAAATCCATCCCAGCCCCCAATTTCTTCTATGGCTTTCCGGGTGGTAATCTGGCCATTTCCTCCCAGAAAACCATTTTTACCCATGATATCCCGGGACCTTAAAATAATATTACCAAATATGGAAAATTCCACTTCCTGCATCCGGGTTAAGAGGTTTCTATCAGCATTATACATCCTGACCCGGGCCTGCACTCCGGCCACTTTTTCCTCATTAAGATAGGGAATTATTTTAGATAAAAAATCAGATCCCACCCGGGCATCTGCATCAAAAACTGCTATAACATCTCCTTCTGCCATACGGATACCATCATTTAATACATATCCCTTTCCATTTCCAGAGCGAGGTGGTTTGCGGGTGATAATACGCAGACAATCCACTTCTTTTTTCAGATTATCCAGTATTTCGCCGGTTTTATCTGTGGAACCATCATTGATAACCAGTACCTCGAAATTCTTTTCTCCCTTATGATAATAATTCATGAGAGATAGTGATCTGACACATTTTTCAATGGTCATCTCCTCATTATGGGCCGGTATGATTATACTTACCCGGGGAGGCTGGCTAAAGGGTACTGCCGGTGCGGGTTTTTTAAAGCTCAAGAATACCAGGAACATATTATAACAGGCGGGTATAAACAAAAGATACATTAACCAGGTCATACTCCTACTTACCATACTATAGATGGCCAGAGAACATATAACCGCAGTTACAAAGAAAACTCCTGTTTTTTCCATTTTCAATTCATCTTCTTTGGTATGGATGGTTTCTTCCATTTTCTCCTTTTTCTTTTTATCTGTCTTTGATTTTTCCAAAGCAACTTCAATGGCACTGTGGAGTTCATCAGATTTAAATGGTTTTATCAGGTAGCCATAAGGGGAGGTTTCAAGTATTTTTTCCATAGTTTTTTCATCAGCATAGGCGGTGAGAAAAATAACCGGTATATCCTCCGGGGCAATTTTATGGGCTACCTGCACACCATCCATATCTCCTTGAAGCATTAAATCCATTAAAATTAAATCAGGCTGGTGTAATTTGATTTTTTCCAGGGCCTTATCTCCAGAGGCCACCATATCCACTACCTGGTACCCCATATCCTGTAATTTATCTTCCAGATCCATGGCCGTTATGAATTCATCTTCCACAATGAGTATACGGGGTGGTGGTGCAGGGAGATTTTGTTTATCTCGACTTTTTAATGCTTCCTCTTCACTGCGGGTGATTCCATCATACATTTCCTGGATATCAGCTTGATGCTTTTTAAGGGCAGTTTCTATGGTAAGCTGCAGACTCTTAGTATCAAATGGTTTTACCAGATAACCATAGGGTGCGCTTTTTTTGGCTTTTTTTAAGGTTTTATCATCTGAATAAGCACTGATAAATACCACCGGGATGGATAACGAAGAAATCTTTTGGGCAGCTTCAGTTCCATCCATCTTCCCCTTTAAAGATATGTCCATTAAAACTAAATCCGGCCGATACTCTGCAGAGAATTTTATTGCTTCTGTGCCAGTTGCAACCAGATTTACAACTTCATAACCTAATTTAACTAGTTTCTCATTGATATCAAGAGCAGTGATAGCTTCATCTTCTACCACCAGTATACTGGCTTTTACCATTCATACACCCCAGTTTATAAATTAAAATAGTATTAACTTGCTTACATGAAGATTAAATTGTTATATTATGTCTATTTAATCCAGCTGTAATAAATATTCCGAGAATATTTAAAATTAAAGTTTCCGGGGGTAGTAGATAGGCCAAAATAACCGGGAGTAAAAAACTAATTTATGGATTAGAATATTGTAATTAATTATATAATCAAAATAAAGGAAGAATTTTTTAGTAAACTGATGGAAATAAAATTTTAAATAGTCTAATTCCCTATTAAACTTATAAAAGTAGTTTAAAGGATTATATAATAAAAAATAGTTACTTAAAACTTATAAAATCAATCAGAATAGTTATAAAAAATAAAAAGTAATTAAAAAATTAAGTATGATAAGTTGAATAATTATAAAAAAATAATAAATTCTTAGAAAATTCAAAAATTACTTTGATTTTCCAGAAAGATATTTAATCTATTTATTCAATTATTTCAGCAAAAGCGAATTTTTGGCGGACTGCGTTAACTTTTATTTTAACTTCGTCACCAACACCGGCTCCTGAAACAAATACCACAAATCCTTCGATTTTTGCGATACCGTCGCCGTCTCTACCTAAATCTTCTATCTTAACATCAAATTCGTCACCCACATTAATTGGGGAGTCGTTTCCTCTTCTATCGTAGTCATTTCCAAACAAAACATCACGTCCTAAAGTCAAAAATTAATTGAAAACCTGGTTTCCAAAATTTATGACCATCTAATGCACACGGCATCATAAAATTTATTCAAAACAAGATAAAAAAATATCTTAAATCAAATTACCTATGACCCTATTTAATGTACATCAATTAAACTTAGCTTTCATAATATATAAAGGCATTGATTAAAAAGTTAAATAAACCTCTGAAAACATATAAAATCAAGTATATTTAATTAATAAATTATAATGTTCATAAAAAAAGGTTCATTTAATTCTAAATTAATAAATTAATTGTTACCTTAAAAAAAGTGTATTTAACTCTAAATAATAGATTATACTATTCCAAATTAAAGGAGATGGATGATGATCAAACTCAGTAAAAAGATGGAAGATTTTTTCCTTATATTCATAAGAGGGCTATTCATGGGCACCGCAGATATCATGCCCGGTGTTTCTGGAGGAACCATAGCCCTTATTACAGGTATCTACGAAAGACTGGTGCATTCCATAAGTAAAATAAATTTTAAATTTATTAAACCTTTCCTGAAGGGAGATATGTCTCTTAGCTGGAAAATATTAAAAGAAGAAGTTGATTTCTCCTTATTTATTCCATTGGGATTGGGTATCGGATTGGCCATAATATCCATGGCCCAGGTAATGTCCTTCATGCTGGAAAATTACACGGCATTTACCTATGCCTTTTTTTCCGGGTTAATTCTGGCCTCCGCCTATATTGTTTATAAAGAAATTGATGGCATATGTGTGAAAGGATTCATTTCACTACTTGCTGGATTAATTGGGGCCTTCCTTTTTGTAGGCCTTAACCCCATACAGGCTAACCATTCTCTACCAATTATCTTCTTATCAGGTTTACTGGCCATATGTGCCATGATACTGCCCGGTATATCCGGTGCATTTGTATTATTACTCCTGAATCAATATGAATACATGCTTAATGCTTTAAATGACGTTTCCTTACCGGATATTTTTGCCTTTGGTGCTGGTGCCGCCCTGGGTATCGTGGTATTTTCCCGGGTACTGGACTATCTTTTAAGAAACTACGAATCATTTACCATGGCCTTTCTGGTGGGATTGATGTTAGGAACCCTGCGCTTACCCTACCAAAAATTAGAAATAACCGATGCAGGATCTCTTCTTCCTCTTTTAATAATAGGTCTAGTTGGTTTTGGATTGGTAATGGTTCTAGAAAAAAAATTCCGCTATATTGATTATTAATTCCCTTATTTATTTTTTAGTAAAAAGAGACTCAGATTGCCTTGAATCCAGGGTGAAGCTATATTAAATAGTTTAAATTAGAAATATCATTAAAACCATAGGGAGGTTGCCTAATAAATGAGTTTTAGAATGGAAAAATACAATCCCAAAAAGCATGATCCCCAAAAAGTGGCGGAAATCATATATGCTGCTGATGTGGAATTAAATTCTTATGTATTAGGAGAAAAAAAAGAAGCAGTGCAGACTATAATTAAATTGCTGGAGATGGGCAATAATTATTTTGCATCCCCCTATCTGGAGTGTGCCCTCTATCAGGATAAATTGGTGGGTATAGTGGTAAGTTCCACCGTTAAAGACAAGCTCAAGCTGGATAGATCATCTGGTATGGCCTTTTTAAAAGCCTTTGGTTTATGGACATTTTTAAAGAGATTCCCTACCATGATAAAAATGGATAAGATAGTAAATTCCAATCTGGATGATGATGGATTTTTCATCCACTTCCTCTCCGTGGATTTACCCTATCAAAACCAGGGCATTGGTACTAAAATAATAGAAAATATCCTTAAAAAACATGAAAAATTGTATGTGGATGTAAATATCAATAATATGCAGGGTAAAAACTTTTATGAAAAAATGGGTTTTAAGGTCCAGTCTAAAAATTTGATTAAAATAAAAAATAAGGAGATAGGGACTTATTCCCTGAGGACTAAAGAATAATAAAATTAAAGCTATTTAAAGCTTTCAGAGGGTTTTATTCCACTTCAGACTCCAGATTCATTACAATTTCCTTTAATTTTTTAATTTTTTCTTCATCTGCTTCCCAGTATCCCCTGCTTTGGGTTTCCATTAATAACTCCCCCATTTTTATGGTGGCATAGGGATTATTTTCCTGTAATTTTTTTCGCATTTCTTCATCAAAAATTAATTTATCAGCCACATTGTCATAGACCCAGTTATCTACTTTTTTGGTGGTGGCAGAGAACCCTAATAAATGTTCCACGTTGTCTTTTATTTTCTTGGTTCCATGGAAGTCATGGTTTAACATGCCCTCCAACCATTTTGGATTAAGTAACCTGGTCCGGGTGGCACGATTTATAGTATGAGATAGGTCTTCCACATAAATTTCTTCCTCAGTGGAATCTGAAACCATGATCTCTGCTTTTTCACCCCGGAACTCCTCCACCGTACGGGATAAACCTCCTAAAAATTCATAATAATGGTCCAGATCAGTAACCTCATACTCCACATTATCCCTTTCCTGGGTTACCAGATCTACCCGTCCCAATTTACGAGTTAAACCTGATTTATCCGGTTTAATTTTCCCGGGGAGGTACGCATAGGACATACTATGGGAGTAACTTTCCACCAGCTCCTGCTCTTCTTCCCAGCTACTATTTTCCACCAGGTTAGGTAGTGAAGTGGCATATTCAGAGGGTGAAGGACCATAAATTCGGGCCAGGGCCATTTCATCTTCATCTTCTTCCAGAAAATGCCCTCGCAGGTAATTGAATTCAGGGTCTTCCTCTAAGGAGGCCACCTGTTTTATGGCCCGGTTAATTAAATCAATATGAGTTCCCAGAGTATCCCGGAATATGCCACAAATATTAATGGTAACATCAATCCGGGGACGTCCCAGCTCTTTTAGAGGTATAATTTCTAATTTCTTGATCCAGGCACCCTTTTGATGTTTTATTTTAACCCCCATTAAATGGAGTATGGTGGAAATGGTATCACCACCTGTTTTCAGGGTCTCAAAACCCCACAAAACCAGACCCACACTGCGGGGATAACTGCCGTGTTTTTTAAAGTAAGAATCAATAAGCATCTCAGCGGTGGCCTTGCCCCGGGTATCAGCAGCTACAGTAGGTATCTGTCTGGGATCAAAGGCATACATTGATTTACCAGTAGGATACACTTCCGGGTCCCTTACCGGATCTCCACCCCGGGCAGGTATAATATAAGAACCCTCCAGAGCTTTCAGGAGAGCTTCACTTTCCTGACTAAATTCCACCTGGGAAGCTATATCCTGGACATAAGAAGAGTATCCTTCTTCCAGATTAATTTCCTTTTTATCCAGTATTTCACCGATGATTTTCCGGGCCTCTTCTTCTATTTCCTCTCCGGCGGAGGTGTCCTTAATATTTTCCCAGATCAGATTTTTTTGGCTGGAAAGAAGCTTCAACACCGAAGGGTATTCCCGGTCAATACGTAACACCCCCAAAAGGTAATCCACCATATCCTTTTTTGGTGGTGTTTTATCCAGTATATGCAGCCCCATAGGAATCAGTCTTCTTTTCATCCGGTATAATTCCTGGCTGATGGAATCCACATCATTCTCTAAATTCAAATCTTCTGCCTTTTCCATAATCAGCTGAAGGGTTAATTCCTGAGGTGATTCACGGTACTGGCTTAAAAGATCCTCCAGTAAAAGATAGTCCTCATATATTTGAGAACTTTTCATGGGAGGGGAGGCATGGGAAACACAAAGTGCATAGGATCTCCTTTTAGCTATGGTGGACTCCGAGGTATTACCCACCCAGTAATAGTAGATATTAGGCAACTTACCAATTAATATATCCGGGTAACATCGGGAGGACATTCCCACTTCTTTACCGGGTGTAAATTCCAGGGTGCCGTGCATACCAAAATGCAGTACTGCATCGGCCTGGAATACCTTTTCCAAATAATAATAAAAGGCCAGATACTGATGATGGGGAGGCAATTCTTTATCATGATAAGCATTTTCCGGGTCTTCATGCACCCCCCGGGTGGGCTGTACTCCTAAAAAGATGTTTCCCAGTTCCACCCCTGGAATAAGAAAGTAATCACCCTCCACCATTAAATCCCCTGGTACTTCACCCCAGGAACTTATAACCTCCTTTTGAATTTCCAGAGGTAGCTTCTGGAACCATTCCCTATAATCATCCACCGGTATCTGTATACCTCTTTTAGAACTATATTGGGGGCTGTTAAGAATACCTTCCTCCAGGAAAAGGTCTTTAAGGTTAGATGGAGGTATCTCTATATGATAATTCCTATTTTTTAGTTTTTTCAGGAAAATTTCCAGGCTTTCAAATACATCCAGATAACCAGAACTGGCCAGGTTTTCTTCTCCAGGCGGATAATTATAGGTTAAAAGGGCCACTTTTTTTGAGGAGTTCTTCTTGTTTTTTAGTTTAATCCAGTTAATTATACGCCGGGCAAGTTTATCTATCCTTTCTTCAATGACCGATACCACCTTTATGGTACCCATTTCCTCTTCCTGGAGTGTCTCCAAAGCAGAAGTAAATACCGGTTCAATACCTCCATCTAACTCAGGTAAGGTCACCCCCAGAATAATCTCCATGGGATTGAGAGTTTCCTCCCTCTTTGACCATTTCTCTATATCAGTTTCATAGCCCCGCAGGGATATCAAATAAGGAATATTATTTTTATGGAAAAACTCGTGGGTGGGAGCAGGATCTCCCCCCATGGGGCCTCCATTTAGCTGGAAGTACTGTAAATTAACAAAAAGATCTATATCAGATAGGTAATCATTTAATACCTGCAGGTTGTGCTCTACCTGGGAAAATGCTATAATCAGATTACATTCATCCCTTAATTTTTCATACAAGGCCTCTGCCATAGGCCGGGTATCATCAAAATGCATCCCCCCATAAAATAGAACTCCTATGGTGGGTTGATCCATATTGAAAAGTGATGCCTTTTTATAATCATCTAAATCCGTATAGATTCCTCTGTAAGGAAGATATAAACCATATTCAGGCATTTCCTGGGGAGGTTCCACCTTTTTTATTTGGTCCATATCTGCATATTCTCTTAAGAGAAATAGTAGCATATTTTTCAAGTTTTCTGCATCATTCTGGCCATAATATTCCCGGATTTTAAACCAGTTTTTTATATCCCTTCTTAAATCATCACCAGCACAGTCCAGGATTTTTTGTAACTTATTACTCCTTACCATGGACTCCAGATCCAGGGAATTCTCCTGAAATCTTGTACTTAGAGTTTGTAGAGATAAGTTACCCAGGCGGGTTAAGTTCATAATAAGAGGGTTTCCCCAGACCAGAGTTACCACTGTTTTAGGTTTATTATCCAATACCTGGATTAATTCTCTTCCAATACGTTCATCACCCCGGATATCAACAAGTATGATATCTGACATTCCGATATCTTCTTTTAAAGAATCTAAAGATACCTGGGGGTCTTCATAATCTTCTAAATAAATTTTTTTAAGAAAAATAAGGTTACCATATTCTCTTTTAATTTTATCCAGGGCATCTCTCAGGGAAAGTGTATTGGTAATGGTGGTAATGGCCAGTACTTTTATCATTTCAAAAAACCTCTTTAAAGATCAATCATTAATTATCCTATTAACCATAAAATCATCATTTAGTTTATTTATATTTAAAATCGTCATCCACTTTTTCTATTTAATGGATAAGGACTGGTAACCTTCAAAGCAAGTATCCAGTTTATCCTGACTTAGAATATCCCCGGTGGGCCCTTCCTGGATTATTTTTCCCTGGGATAAAATAATGACCCTCTGGGTGGTCTGCTGCAAGAACTCCAGATCATGGGAGATAATCATAATCCCCATATTACGTTTTTTTAGTCTTTTAATCTCATAAACCAGTCTTTGCATATGATAGTAATCCATACCTGTGGTGGGTTCATCCATAATCAGTAGATGGGGTTCCCGAACCAGAAATGCAGAAATCAGGGTTCTTTGTTTTTCTCCCCCACTAAGGGAATGGGGATGGCGTTTTTGCAGTTTTTCCAGGTTCATGGATTTTAAAACCGGGCCAATATTAAGTTGTGCTCCTGGAACTTCCTCTAAACCAAAATTCAATTCATTATAAACTGAATCCATGAATAGCTGATGATCCGGGTTCTGGAATACCATACCCACTTTAAAGGTAGAATCTTCCCTTTCCCAGTTCAGGGTTCCTTTTTGTGGTTTTAATATACCGGAGAGCACTTTAGCCAGAGTGGTTTTACCGGATCCATTGGAACCTACCAGTCCCACCACTTCTCCCGGATATATCTGCAGATTAATATCCTGAATGGAAAAACCATTATCATAACTATAAGAAAGTCGGGAAATATCTAAAACAGGATTCTGTTTTACAATCTGATATTCTGGAGCCTGGTAGTTTTCATCCAGCACCCGGGGATTGCGAATACCATAGGACTCCCGGGTGTGAGCATCATAGAGGATTTCTGGTTCATCATCTTTTATGATCTTACCCTTATCCATGATAAGCACCCTATCGGCCAGGGGCAGGGCATGGTGGGTACGGTGATCAATAAGTATTATGGTTTTTTTCTGATTTTTCAATCGTTTTAATATTTCAAATAATTTGTAGGCCCCTGGTGGATCCAGGTTAGAGGTGGGTTCATCCATTACCAGAATCTCTGGTTGGAGTGAAAGATTGGCCGCCACAGCAATCCGCTGTTTTTGACCTTCTGATAAATTGAAAACATTCATATCCCTATTTTCCAGCATATCCACTGCATTTAAGGCCTCATCCACATTTTTAGATATTTTATTACTTTCCCATCCTAAATTTTCCGGCCCAAAAGCCACTTCATCTTCCACCTTGACCGTGAAAAACTGGGACTCTGGATTTTGAAAAATGAATCCTAAATTTTGAGCTAGATCACTTACTGAGTTTTCCCTGGTATTTTTATCTAAAACCTGGATTTTTCCATCTATTTCACCCCCTAAAATTTGGGGTAGGGTTCCATTAAGACAGCGGGCCAGGGTGGATTTACCACAACCACTCTTACCAGTTAAAAATACAAACTCACCCCTTTTAATGGTTAAATTTATGTTTTTAAGGGCAAAATTTTCCTGATGAGGGTATTTGAAATTTAGATTGGTAATTTGCAGGGCAGGGTTAGTCATGAATATCAACTTAGTATGCTTTAATTTTTAATAGGTATCAATATCAGCTATATTTTAATTCAATATTAACTGGTTAGAAAGGAAAAACAGGGTTATTATCCAGATAAAAGACTAAACCCATGGTTATTATCATAATTCCTAAAAATAGAACATCGTTTTTTCCTATAGTTAATTTTTTAAGGCTGCTACGTGATTTATTACTTTTAAAAGCTCTGGATTCAGCGGCTATGGCTATTTCATCCGATAGTTTAATACTACGAATTATGAGGGGAATGATTATCCCGCGATAAATCATGGATGGTCTTCGGATATAGTCCCATTTACTCAAATGAACCCCTCTTAATTTAAGGGATTGGAATATTGATTCTGCTTCCCGGGCCAGGGTGGGTATATAGCGCAGGGTTATGCCCAGGGTGAAGGTGATGGAAGTGGGTATCCTCATCTGCTGCAGTGACTGGGCAAATCTTTGGGGTGGGGTGGTAAAGGCAAACAATAAACCGGCACAGATGATAATAAAAAATCGGGCCAAAAAGGGACTGAAATATTCCAGAGCATAATTAATATCCCTGGTTATAATGGCGGTAAGGGATATGGCTGCTGCTGCAAATATTAAAAAAAATCCCAACAAGGCAGATACCCTTTTTAAGGTTTTAGAAAAAGTCAGTAAAATGATAAGTCCTGCTCCTATACTTAAAAGAAGGAATATGTTGTTAATTATGGTACACATCAGGGTAATGGCCACCACCAGTATCAGTTTAGTCCGGGGATCCAACCGGTGAATCAGTGAATAGTCTGAGTCAAACTCTCCCATAAAAGGAGAAAAGATGGTGGATAGTAGGTTTATTCCATCGCCCCCGCTTTTTTAAGTTCCACTGATATCCGGTACCCAATAAATCCTCCCCCGGCACCCAGTAAAGCTACTATAACTGCCGATACAATAATAATCATGGGGCTGAGGATATTGGTTGAAAAACCCAGGATGAAGGGAAAAGTTAAGATAACCAGGGTTTCAATAAATTTACCCACACCACATGCTCCTAAGAGTGAATTTCGGCTTCCATATTCTCCAAAGAATATTTTTGTGAATCCATCGGCAGCTATTCCCCCCAGTAGTGTGGCTGGAAGTAAGGGTAAAAATGCAGGTAAGATAAATCCACAGATGATACCATTTATTAATCCTATAATGGTGAAAGTTCCAATCTTTTTTACTTTAGAAAGACCAATGGCAATAACTATGGATACAAAAAAGGCAGATACAATTGATTTTAAAGGATCAATAGGTGTAAGGGCAGATATCCCCAGAATTGTTATGGTTTGCACGATATACATTAAAGCTATGATTATTCCAATAAAAGAAAGGTCTCTTGTGGTGAATCTTCCAGTTGAATTTTTATTCATATTATTTCCTCCAGATAGAAGCAGGGTGACAGGAAGCAATCTGCCACTTCCTCCAGGATGCCCATACTTCGGTTTTTGGTTTCAGCATTGACAAATACCATATTAATGTTTTTATTAAATTGTGAGAGCTTTCTCAGGTCCTCTTCCAGGTTGGATTCCATGAAGACATTACAGCGACCATCAGAAATCACCACCAGGGTAGGTGTAACATTTTTTTCATCCTGGAGTATTTCCAGAGCCTGGTAAATAGCTGGAGTTAAGGGAGTTTTACCTCCGGTAGGTAGTTTTTCCAGGGCCTCTTCAATACGCTGTACATCCCGGGTGGGTGCTGATAATAGTTGTGCTTCATCACCCCGGAAGGCCATGAGGGCTATCTTATTTTTCTTTTCATATGATTCCTTGAGTAGTAACCAGGAAAGGGATTTGGCCAGTCTAATTTTTTTCTCCAATCCCATGGATGATGATGAATCCAGTAGAATCAAATAAAGGGCATCACCCCGGGAAACCCTGACCTTTTCCATTAAGTGTTCTGGTAGAACCTCCAGTTTGCCATTTTCTCTTATGGCTTTTTTAATGGTGGCATCAATGGCCACACTGGTGGGCTTTGAGTTTTCCCGGGCTTTAATGTATTTACCCCTATCTCCCACTACCGGAGTGTTACTTTTTCCTTGAATGGCGCTGAAGGCTTTTTTTTGGTTAATATCTTTTTTTATCCTTTTTTTCTTCTCGAAATCGAAAATTTCTTCTTTTTGGTGATTTTGCTGCTGGATAATCTGCTCCAGGGTTTTAAGATTTAGTTCCTCTTCTTTTTCGAAAGGTAGTTGCTTCATCCGGTGTTTAAGGGCCATTATAGCTGCTTCTTTTACATCTTCAGCTGTGACATCCTTTCTACCATCCAGGGCCGCCAGTGCCCGGGATGTTTTTTCCATAACAATATCTGCCCGATGGGTCTTAATTCCCAGCCCCGTGGTTATATCCACGATCATCTCCAGCATATCTTCTGAAATCTTAACCAAGGGTAATTGCTCTTTGGCCTGGATAATTTGCTCTTCTAGTTTTTTTTGCTTTTTAAGGAACCTATTTTCAAATAACCAGGGGTCTGTATCAAATTCTCGGCGATACTCCATGATTTTAAGGCGTTCTTTTTTGGTGTTGAGAGCCTGGATATCAACACTCAGACCAAAACGATCCAGGATTTGAGGTCTTAGCTCTCCTTCTTCCGGGTTCATGGTTCCCCCCAGTATGAAGCGGGATGGGTGGTGGATGGATATTCCTTCCCTTTCCACGATATTTACCCCCATGGCTGCTGAATCCAGTAAAACATTAACCAGGTGTTCATCCAGCAGGTTAACTTCATCAATGTAGAGTATGTTACGATTAGCCCGTGCAAGAATACCCGGTTCTAATGCTTTATTACCCTCTTCCAGGACTTTTTTAATATTTATACTGCCAATTACCATGTCTTCTGTGGCCGATATGGGTAAATCAATAATTTCCATGGGTTTTTTCTGTGAAGGGAGTTTTCCATTTTTTTTGTGTTTTTCCTGACAATCAGGACACATCAATTTTAATTCCCGGGGATGGCAGTTAAAGGGGCATTCCGAGACTACTTCCAGGGAAGGTAAAAGATGAGATAGAGATCTAACAGCAGTAGACTTTCCAGTACCTTTATCTCCTTTTATGAGAACTCCCCCAATACCCGGATCAACTGCATTAATAAGTAACGCTTTTTTAAACGAATCCTGCCCCACCAGGGCTGTAAAGGGGAATATTACAAATTTGTGATGCATCGATATCACCTTTTTTACCTAAACTAATGCTAAGCAACTTTAATCACTGTTTTTCTAATTTGAAGTAAATTTAAAGTAATACTCTATATAATATTTTCTCCATCTCAATTATTATTACAAATCAAATGAAACATGATTCCACAGTAATAATGATTCAAAAAATTAATACTTTCAGTACGTTAATATATAAAACAGTTAATAATAGGGCAGTAAAATACCACTTTAATAGGATAGTTATCTAAGGAATTACTGCTTCATAGCAGTAAGGAGTGGTAAATTAATAATACTTTTTTTATTTTACACCGGGTAGATGATAATAAGATTAGTTCTATCTCTTTTTAGTCAAATTAAAAATTAGTAAAAAAAAATCTGAATTTAAATGGATTTTAGTTAACCTTCAAAAAATCATCCAAACGTTTTAAGGCATTTAATCTGATTTTAGAATCTAATTTACTATTGTCCAGTGCATCCTGGAGAGTCTGGATGGAATTATCATAAGTTTTTCTATCTACCGGGTAGGGAAAACCATCCTTGCCTCTGGTTCTCTATATATCAAATCAGAAATAAGAGCCAGGGCCCTTATTTTTTTAGGTCCCATACCCTGTAACATTATCAATTCTTCATAATTTTCCGGCTGAATTTGCCAGGCTTTTTCCAGAACCTCAAAGTCCTTGCTGCTAAGGTCCATATCCAGAACAGGATGATGGGCAGGCATATCCAGTTTTTTTGGAGGAATATTAAAATCTGTTAGCAGTGATTGGGAATTTTTATTCTTAAAATATTTTTGCAGGTGGCGGGGTCCATCACAGATTAAATCCACACTGATATCCCGGGTGTTTTTACTAAATTTAGAGGTCATATCCAGGGTTTCTAATTCTTTTTGGTCGCAGGATATGGCACTGTGGGGTTCTTCCAGGTAATCCTCCACCAAAGACCCCAGCCAGTGA
>CAMYKT010000026.1 GCA_947259185.1 uncultured Methanobacteriaceae archaeon | reverse complement strand
AAAACAATTAAAAGGTCTTTAAATGAAAAACAAAACTAAAATTACCGGACCAATATTTATTGGACGCAGCTGGATGGAATATATTAAAATGTTTGATCTGGACCTTAAAAATTTAAAAAATCAAAAAATTTTGGACTGTGCAGCAGGGGCCAGTTCATTTACATCATATATGAATAAACAGGACTTTGAAGTTACTGCTGTTGATTTAATTTATGATAAAAGCCCTGAATTTTTACAACTCCGGTGCCAAAAACACTTGCAAGCTCTAGTTGATGCATTGGAAAAAATGAAAAAGGAATTTATCTGGAGTTTCTTTAATAATCTGGATGAACTAAAAAAACACAGAAAAAAGTCCTGTCAGGATTTTTATCTAGATTATAAGATGGGAAAAGGGGAAATATATCTGAAAGGGGATCTAACGAACCTCCCCTTTGAGGATAACAGCTTTGATCTGGTACTCTGTGCTCATTTACTATTTATTTATGATCACCGCCTGGGTGAAGAGTTCCACTTGAAAGCCGTGGAGGAAATGATGAGGGTTACTAGAAAAGAATTGAAATTATATCCCCTGGTAAAACATAAGGGATTAAAATCAACCATGGTGGAAAAGGTAACTAATTCCCTTCCTGATAATTATAAATCTAAATTGGTGAAGGTGGATTACCAATTCCGCCCCGGGGGAAACCAGATGCTGGTTATTTCCAAAACTAAAAAAGAATCATAAAATCTTACATAATTTCATCCACTTATTTCCCTTACAATGGCTTCATGCATCCTTTTTATAAACTCTATTCTTTCTTCATACTTTAAAACATCCAGATATCCCTGGGCTACCAGATTAAATGCAAAAGGAGAAGGAATTTTAGTATTGAACTGCTTTATTTCCATTTGATTACTTTCTATCCATTCTAAAACTCTCTGGGCATTTTTAACATCCATGTAATCTTCAATAACTTCCCTTCGTGCTTCTTTTAGAATAGAAAAATTCTCATCAAGTTCCTGTACAAATTTAAGCAATATTTTCCCTTTGACCTGCTGGCGCCCCACGGATTTTGCCTGGCCCTTATAACGACGCAGTATCATTAAAGACCTTCCGGCGCAGTGACGAAACCGGCTGGCCAGAGTTTCTGTTTTATCTATGGCTTTAATTAGAATCTCCACCAGGTTCTCGGAATTCAACTCTTTGAAGGCTTCCAAACCACCAATTTTCCCATCAGAACTTAAATAGAATCCATTATCTGATACAGAAATCATAACATCTCTTTTAAATTTTTTAGCAATAATATAGGCCAGGGCCCGGGATAAGGCATCATTTACCCGTCTTCCAAATAAGGTGTGGAAAACCACAAATTTCCTACCCCCAAAACCGGTATAATATTCTACCAGAAGCCGCCGGTTACTGGGAATATGGGCAAAAAGGTACTGCTCCTGGAAATACTGGAAGATAGAGTGGGCGGCATTGTAATCCACATATAAATAATCATGAATAAATTCCATGATTTCTTTTTTACTCCTGCCATAACTTAGTTTACTGTCCATTATATCCCTGAAACGTTGAATATCAACTGCCAGATCAAATGATAGGGGCAACTGCTCAGAAAACCAGGAAGGAATGGTAGGGGGCCCGGAAGCGTGACTTACATTTACACTCATGCCCCGGGCATAATTGAACCGGTAAATATTTCCTCCCAAAACGAAGCTATCTCCTTTACGGAGTTTCTCCATAAAATCCTCCTCTATCCGGCCTACCACTTTACCGGCACATTTTACCACTGCTCCACTGCGGTCCGGTATAGTACCAATATTGGTGGAATAAAGCATCCGGGCTAATCTTCCTCTTTTTCCAAACATGTTCTTGTTATAATCCACCCAGATTTTGGCATAAACATATCTATCCTCTAAACTGGTATATTCTCCAGCCATATAACTTAAAACACTTAAATAATCTGTTTTAGAGAGTTGATGGTAGCAGTAACTCTTTTTTATAACTTCATAGGCATAATCAATATCCCATTTATTTTCTATAGCCATACCATAGATATGCTGGGATAATACATCCAGACAGTTAGTAGGTATTTTTATGGAGTCTATCTTTCCTTCCAGCGCATTTTTTAAAATAACCGAACACTCTACCAGATCATCCCGATCCACCACCAGCATACGGCCTTTAGATTTTTCATGTAACTGGTGGCCACTGCGGCCAATACGTTGCAGGGCCCGGGAAACAGATTTAGGGGAACTTACCAGTATTACCAGGTCAATATATCCTATATCAATTCCCAGTTCCAGTGAGGTGGAGGAAACCACCACTTTCAACTTCCCTTCCTTCAAATTATTTTCTGTTTCCAAACGTATTTCTTTAGAAAGAGAAGAATGATGGGCCATGATGTTTTCCTGGTTATAATTCTCCTTAAAACGTTTTTTCAGGTTATAAACAATGCTTTCAGTACCACTCCGGGTGTTGGTGAATATTAAAGTGGTCTTATGCTGGCTAATTAAATCATCCAGCAGGTGGTACATGGCGGTATTGGTTTCATCCGGGTCAGCAGCAATAATATCATCCACCGGACAGATAACTTCCATATCCAGTTGTTTAAGATAGTTAATATCTACTATCAAACATTCTCTTACCTGGCCATATTCATATCCTACCAAAAACCGGGCCACTTTCTCCAGGGGATGAACGGTGGCTGATAAACCAATACGGGTGAAATTACCAATGAGGTGCTGTAATCTTTCCAGACTTAAAGAAAGATGCACTCCTCTTTTATTTTCTGCCAGGGAGTGAATTTCATCCACAATAACATATTTAACATGGGATAACTTTTCTCTAAATTTAGGTGCCACCAGAAGGATGGATAGTGTTTCCGGGGTGGTTATGAGGATGTGGGGTGGTTTTTTGAGCATGGCCGCACGTTTAGATTGGGGGGTGTCACCAGTACGCACTGCTTTTCGTATTCCCAAATCTTTGCCTGCTATTTGCTCTATTTCCCTTAAAGGTTCCTCTAAATTTTTTTCAATATCATTATCCAGGGCCTTTAAAGGGGAAATATAAATACAGTAAACTTTATCCTCTAATTCTTCTTTTTGGGCTAAAGAAGTTAATTCGCTTATAATGGATAAAAAGGCAGTAAGAGTTTTTCCTGAACCGGTGGGGGATGAAATCAGCACATTTTTTTTCTGATGAATATCCATGATGGCGTATTTTTGGGCAGGGGTAAATGTTTCAAACTTTCCTTTAAACCATTTACTTACCCAGGGATGTAAATTAGCATAAATCTCCTTAGAAGAGTATATCCTATCCTGTTTTCGTATCATGTTATCAATAAAGACGATTTTTTTTAAATTTTACCCGGGGCAACTTATTTTATTATCATACAAATTTGGCACTGGCCTGGAGTATATTCTTCACCGTTCCAAAGGGAAATACTTCAAAATTTTCCACACCATAAACTTCAAAATTATCCAGAGACTGTTTATTTAGAAAAGGTGATAAAAGTTTTTCATGGAGAATATCTGATCCTTCAGAAATAAAATTGAAAGAGGGCATTACAATCAATTCCCTATCCTCAAACTGCCCTTTAAGAAAACATTTTATTTTTTCCAGTCTTTCCCCATTTCTAAGCCCGATACAGGGGTGTTCGTGTCCAATTACCAGGGTTGGTTCTTTATATTCCTTCAAGTCAGGTATACTATGGCCATGTAGAATCAGGCAATTATTAAGGGAAATATTATCTCTCATTTCAATATCCATTTTTTCACTGATGTAGGGAGTGAAATTATCATGATTGCCTTTAATTAACACTATTTCACTAAAATAATCCTGTAAATATTCTAAAAAGCTTTTAACTTCTTTATGCTCCTGCCAGGAAATTTTCCCAAATTCATGCTTGAGATCCCCATTTATTATTATTTTCTCCAGGCCGCTGTATTTTGTTATTTTTTCTAAACGTTCTAAAATTTTTTTAAATTGAAATTTAGGTATCATAAGTCCTTCTCTATTCAATGATTGCTCATAACCTAAATGTAAATCGGAAAGGACCAGATAATCTCCTATCTTCAGGGATAAATCAATTATTTCCCCATTTTCTATAAGGGGAATAGTAGTTAATGAATTCAAATCAATATAGTCTCCTCATTATTTAATATACCATCGGAAATATAGTAAAATGGTAACCCTAATATATTTTTCAAAGAACCGGTGAGGAATGTTTAATTTAATTTTTTAAATATATAATCATATTCGTTATATCCATATTGAATATAAATAGAGTATCCTTTTTTTAATATAAATCTAGATGATAAGATATTTCACGGGATTAATTATTTAAAGAATAGTAGATAAGCAAAATAAGATGCATTGGCCAAACCCAGGAGTACCAGAGAATTTAAAATTAAAAAAGATAATCTAGCGGCCTCCGGTCTTTCTACCGGCTTTTTTATAAATCCGTATACACTGGGTACAATTAGTATAAGAGACAGGGCCAATATAACTCTAAAATCGATAATTTGCGGGTAAATATTGCTAAAAAATAATAATCCCAGTAGTATAGAACCAGAAACTGCACATAAACCCATTATTTTAAATCCAGTTTTTCTACCATATCTTACTATCAAATTATTTTTACCCCCCTTAATATCTGCCTCTCTATCTGGAATTTCCACACTGCAAATAAATAGTAACTGGAAAATCATAAGGGGTAGGGAAAATAATAATATTTTAAGGTCGATATATCCAGTTAAAGCCAGATAACCAAAACCTGGAATTATTAAACCGGTTAAAACAGTGGCTATTTCTCCTAAACCTCTATAGGATAACTTAAGAGGAGGGGCAGAATAATAATACCCTAACAGGTTCCCTACTAAGGCCCATATGAAAAAGGCCACAGAGGAATAATACCATGAAAATAAAAAGGCCAGTGCTACCGAAAGACCAATTAAAAAAATTGAAAAATAATGGGAGAATGGAATAAGATGAGGGTTTTCCAGGAGGATACCACTACCTCCGGTAAATCCATGGGTTGTATTGAAACGATCTGCATCCTGATCAAAATAGTCGTTACTATATGATACTGATAAATGGGCGGGCATTAAAATGGCATAGCCAAATAAAAATCTAAAAACAGAAAAATCTTCCATAATTAATCCGGCTAAAAGTCCTCCCATAGAATAAAGTATAAAACCAGCAATTAAAAATTGCATCCGGCCTAATTTAATTATCTTAACCAGATTGTCCCTGCTTATTTCCATATATTTATTTTAGGAACCAAATTATATTTATATGCTCGGGAACTAATTATCTCCACTAGGTTCCCCATGATTTATAGTTACCACAATACTTATTTTATCCATAAATGAATTCTTTATTAAAATTCAACAAATATTATACAAGGTGAATGTAGTGACCAGTTCTCATGATAATTTAACAGAAGCAATTAATAATTTAAAAAGTGATGATCCTGAAATTAGGAAAAAAGCCACTGATGAATTAGGTGAATTATGCCGTGATGAATCATTAAATCCATTAATAGGCGCACTTAAAGATGAAAATCCTCAGGTTCGTTTTAAAGCTGCACAGGCATTATCTAAATTTGGTAAATCTGCAGTCAATCCCTTGATTAAAATTTTAAATAAGGAAGAAGGCGAAACACTCCGATATGCTACTTTTGCCCTTAAAAAAATTGGGGATCCCTCCACAGTGGACTATTTCATATCTGCATTGGATGATGAAGATTGGGGAGTTAGAAAAGTAGCAGCCCGGTCATTAGGGGAATTAGGTGATAAAAAAGCATTAGAACCCTTGATTAAGGTCATGGAAGATGAAGATTTTGGTGTTAGGCTGGCGGCAGTGAGGTCTTTAGGAGACCTTAAAGATGAAAAAGCCATAGATCCTATTAAAAAAGCCCGTCGAAAAGGGGATAAAGAGTTTAAAAAGGCAGCTAATAAATCATTGAAAAAAATAAATTCATAAATATTTCCTTAAATTATAAAAGACTTCATTTAAATCTTACTTTATTTAAAGTCAATCCTTAGTTATTCCATTCCTTTTTTAATTTTCTTATTTTCAGTTACCGGGTAGGATTCCAAAATTTTATTTTTTAAAGAAATATTTATATAAAACATGAGACAATAGTTAGTTAATATACAAATAAATGAATATGCCTTTAAATTTAAGTTATTTTAATTATCTATTTTTAATAGGTTTTTTAATGATGTCATTATCCTTATTAAGCAGTAATAGTCCTTTTTAAGTGGAAATGGAAATAATTAATAGTTTTATATATTATGAAAGCAAATATTTTACATATAAATTTTATTAATGGTTGTTAAATGAGGGATAAAATGAATGTAATCGTGGTAGGGTCCGGATTTGGGGGTCTTTCTGCAGCAGCATTGCTTGCTAAAGAGGGCCATAATGTCACTGTTTTAGAGAAAAATGAATTTGCAGGTGGAAGGGCAAGTGTATATAGTGAAGAAGGGTTTAACTTTGATATGGGACCTTCCTGGTATCTCATGCCTGATGTTTATGAAAACTTCTTTGCAGAATTTGGAAAAAAACCAGAGGACTTATTTGAGTTGAAAAGACTTGATCCATCTTATCGTATTTTCTTTGGGGATACCAAGGTAGTGGATATTGCATCTGACTTGGAAGAAAATTATAAACTCTTTGATGAGTTTGAAGAAAATGGTGGGGAAAAATTAAAGGAATATCTGGAATCTGCTGGAAAGTTGTATGATTCTTCGGTAAAAGAGATGCTTTATAAGGACTTCACATCTATATTTGATTTTTTAAATGGAAAACTTCTCCTGCAAGGCATAAGACTCAATATTTTAGAAAGCCTGGACCACTTTGTAAATAAACGTTTTGAAAGTGATGAGGCCCGTAAAGTGGTGGAATATTCCATTGGATTTTTAGGAGGATCTCCTCAAAACACCCCCTCCATGTACCATATTATGTCTCATATTGACCTTAGCATGGGAGTATTTTATCCGGAAGGTGGAATGAGGAAAGTAGTTAGATCCATATATGACCTGGCCCTTTCCTATGGGGTGGAATTTAAATTTGATGAACCAGTAATCTCCATTGACGTGGAAGATAAGAAGGCAAAACAGGTAGTTACTGATAAAGGGATATATGATGCAGACCTGGTACTGGTTAATGCAGACTATGCCCACAGTGAAATAGATCTGATTCCTGAAAAATATCAAACTTATTCTGAAAACTACTGGGACAAAAGGGTTATGGCTCCTTCTGCCATGGTGGCATATTTAGGGGTGGACAAAGTGGTGGAGTCTCTGGACCACCATAACCTGTTTTTGGATGATGATTGGTCTGATAAGTTTGACCAGCTATTTGATCCAGAAAAAGCAGCCTGGCCAGATTCACCATCTTATTATGTGAATATCCCCTCAAGGACGGATTCTACAGCAGCACCGCCTAATTCTGATACTTTATTTGTGCTGATACCCCTGGCCCCGGGACTGGAAGATACCCCTGAAAACAGGGAATCACTTTATAATAAGATCATGGATGACCTGGAAGAAAAAACCCAGGAAGAAATAAGGGACCATATAGTGATAAAAAGGATATTCGCCCTGGATGATTTTAAAGACAGATACAATGCATATAAGGGTACCGCCCTGGGTATTTCCCACACTCTTCGGCAGACTGCTCTATGGAGGCCCGCCCATAAAAGTAAAAAGGTGGATAACCTGTATTATTCTGGACAGTACACCCATCCGGGTATAGGAGTTCCCATGACTCTTATTTCTTCACAAATAGTAGCCCGGGAAATAAACCAGGAATTCAATAAGTAAAATATTATTAGGAAGCAATGGTTTTATTAAATATACAAAAACTAAAAAAAATTTCATAAATATAATAAATAAAATAATGGTGATGAATAACATATGATTGATAAGACCATTTCCTCCATCTTCAAAGGGGGAAGTACGACTTACTATTATAGTACTATTTTCTTTCCAGAAAAAGTAAAAAAAGATGTTTTTATTTTGTACAGCTTTTTGAGAAAAGCAGATGACTATGTGGATGATATACCCCAGGATATAGATGGGTTTTATGCCTTTAAAGAAAGATACGAAACTGCACTTCAGGGCGAAGCTACAGGTGATGTGGTAACTGATTCTTTTGCCGAACTAAGCAAGAGAAAACAATTCGATAAAAGATGGGTGGATTCTTTTTTAAAATCAATGGAGATGGATATTACCATAAATCAGTATGAAACTTTAGAAGACCTTAAAAACTATCTTAATGGGTCTGCAGAAGTGGTAGGATTGTTCATGGCCAGCATAATGGGTCTTTCTAAAGATTCATATGAAAGTGCCCGCTACCTGGGTAGGGCCATGCAGTACATGAATTTCATCAGGGATATTGACGAGGATGTTGATCTGGGCCGGACTTACTTTCCCCAGAGCGAATTAAGAAAACACGGCCTGCAAGGATTAAGTTATGATGAAATCAAAGATAAAAAAGAGAACTTTCAGGCATTCATCAAGGATCAAATCGAAATATACCATAAATGGCAGGCCCAGGCCGAGGAGGGATATAAGTACATCCCTTATCGCTATTTAATACCCATTAAAACCGCAGCAGATATGTACACCTGGACCGGTTCACAGATTAAAAAAGACCCCCTGGTGGTATACCAAAGAAAGATCAAACCCAGCAAACTCCGCATCATTACTAAAGTATTTTATAATTCATTTAAAAGCTTTCAAATTGCTAAAAGTGATGCATGCCCCTTTAAAAAGAAATGTGGTTTTAAAAATTCTTCTAAATAATCTAAATTTTTTTTAACCTGAATTAAGATAGATTTCTATGTTTTCCTTTATCCTTAAAATTTCCCGGTTCAGATTCTGGATATACACCGGTGGAACCTATGTGGTGGGCTATGCCCTGGGGGCAACTTTATTCTCAGATTTTTTACGCCCGGAATATTATATTTATTTAATTTACTTCTTTTTGCCTGCAAACATTTTCATATATGGGGTTAATGACTACTGGGATCAAGACACGGACCTACTGAATCCAAAAAAGGATGAAAAAGAGCACCGCCTTAAACAAAAAGAAAGAAAAAAATTAATTCAGCTTATCTATTTTGTCACCGGACTCAGTTTAATATTAATGTTCTTCCAAAACTGGGGTGAACGTTTAATATTCTCTGGATTTTTAGTTTTATCCTATTTTTACAGTGCGCCACCTCTACGATTTAAGGAAAAACCTTTCCTGGATTTTTCATCCAATTACCTTTATGTTATGCCGGGTTTATTTGCTTACTATTTAGTAGCAGGAGCTTTACCCTCCTGGCTAATATTAATAGGAGCATACTGTCATGTATCTGCTATGCATATATTTTCGGCAATTCCAGATATTGAATATGACTTAAAAAGTGGTATTAGAACCACTCCCGTGGCTATTGGTAAAAAAGCATCTCTAATACTTACTTCATTTTTCTGGCTCATGCTATCTATCATTGTAATTTATCTGGCCCAGTCCACTATTTTAAGTTTTTTAGTACTTCTCTACCCACTATTCCCTATTAGTTTACTCCTACTTCCTTCATTAAAAATCGAAAGGCTCTACTGGTATTTACCCTATGTTAATACTGCGCTGGGGGGTCTTTTATTCTTGTTATTAATAAATTACCATATTTTCAACTGGTTCTGATTTAATAAACTATATTCCTGGAAAAAATTCTAATAGTCCCTAATAAATCCATTAAATTTTAAAATTACCTATTCTACCTTTAGTGGACCATATAATGAAAACTATTAAACCAATTCCAATGAAGGCCGGTATAATCAGATTAAGATAAATACATATCCCGGTCCAGAAAAACATTATAAGTAGCAGGCTGGATGCCAGAGCTTCTGGTTTTTTTTCCCTTATTTGGGATCCAAGAAGGCCCACAGCTATTAGAGATGCTAAAAATCCAGTTAAAACCCACCCTATAAAGTTCATTAAAGGAACATCATAAAATATGCCTGGTTCTTTCCATACCCAGAACTGCAGGGCAACTGCTCCTGGATCCAACACCAGATCAGCTATAACCACTAAAATCGTGGATAATAATATTAGGGACCCTAACCCCAATTTCTTATTTTTTATTTTTAATTCACTGGCCAGATATAGACTTCCAATAAAAAGAGGCAGCCAGGCAAAAGGCACGGTAAAAGGAGTGGTTCCAAATAATTTAGTCCCTATCAATTCATTATAATAAAATTCAGAATAAGGAACCCCGGTGAGAATGGCTATGGTCTCTAAAACCAGGGCATAGATACTCAATACTGCAATTAAAGTTAAACCCTTTTTCCAACCTAACCAAAGCACCACTGCTGCAAAAGAGGGGATTGCCAGGGATATAATAAAGATAACTGATATTATGGAAGTTTCAGGACCAATTTCCACATTGGCTACAAAAAAAGCTGCAATTAAAAGGGCTATGGCCCAGATATATATTATTTTACTGTAGTCTTTCAAATTAATCCCCTCCATTATCTTTCTCTGATAAAGAATACACATCCTCTCTACGGTTACTTAAAACCGGCAGTTCTTTCCTGATTTTAGAACTATCATCTAAATTAATGGTGGAATATATAATTTCTTCTTTTGAACTGGCTTCTTTGATTACTTCTCCCCAGGGATTACAAATCATGGAATGGCCATAGGCCACATAGGATGCATTTTCATTTCTGGCAGGTGATGCGGCGGCAATAAAAATTTGGTTATCCAGGGCCCGGCTTCGAAGCAAGGTTTCCCAATGGGCCGGCCCGGTGGTTAAATTAAATGCACCAGGGTATATCAGTATATCCGCCCCTTTCAAGGCCATCAGTCGGGATAACTCTGGAAAACGAAGATCATAACATATGCCGATTCCCACCTTCCCTAAATCACTTTCAATAACAGTTATCTTTTCTCCGGCATGGAGGGTATCAGATTCTTTAAAGAAAATTTTTCCAGGAACATCAATATCAAAAAGGTGCATTTTCCGATGAAACCCCAGAATAACACCAGAATCATTAAAAAAAAAGCTGGTATTGTATATTTTTCCAGATGATAACTCCGGAATAGACCCTGCCAGTAGATGTATCTCTTTATCACGTGAAATTTTTGCCATAGCTTCCAAAGTAGGACTTTTAGTGGGTGTTTCTGCATAATCTCTGAACCGGGAATTATCATAGGGGCAGTTGAACATTTCAGGTAAAATAAGTAGTTCTGCACCCTCTTTACTGGCAGATGATATCATTTTTTCTGCTTTTTGTATATTAGCTGATTTATCATTCACCACTTCCATCTGCAAAAGTGCTAATTTAATTTTTTTAACCATAAAAAAGGCCTCAAGTATTTTTTATTAACTTTACGTTCTTTATAAAGATAAAAGATGTTCTACTAGTATTTTAAAGCCAAGTAATATTAGAATTATACCTCCCAGTATTTCTATTTTACTTTCAAATAGATGTCCTATTTTTTTACCAGTATAAACTCCCAATAATGACAATACAAATGTAATAAGGCCTATCATAATTATAGGAAACCAGATGGACATACTTAAAAGGGCAAAGGTAACTCCCACTGCAAAAGCATCTATACTGGTGGCAATGGCCAGTACAAATAATTTTTTAAAAGAAAAGATGTTGCATTTTGGTTCTGATTCTTCTTCCATTTTTAAACTTTCATAAATCATTTTAATTCCTATGGCCAAAAGCAATAAAAAAGCAAACCAGGGTGCTAACTGGGAAATTATTAACTGGAGACGTATTCCTGCCATCCACCCTAAAACCGGCATGATAGCCTGAAATCCTCCAAAAAAAAGTGCAATCCACAGGGCCTGTTTGATCTGACAGACCTTTAAAGTTAATCCCCAGGTAATAGAAATACTAAACGCATCCAGGGCTAAAGCAACAGATAAAATTATGATTGAAATCAAGTCCATAAGTCACATAATATATCTATTTCCTATAAATTAGTTTGGTGCCATTAAAATTCAATTCAAAAAAGATTAATGGTGAAAAAGGTATTTTTATTACCTTAAACTTGAATAAAACTAAAACTATCTTATAAAAACCCATGCACCACTAGCCGTGGTAAAGTTAAATGGATTTATTAATTTTTAAGTCTTTCAGGTAAAAAAATATTTAATAAACTGGAAAGTCAATATAAAAATATTGACTGCTATCAATTTCAGAAATTTAAAATCAGGACTTAGCAAATTTCTAATGGAAAAGATTATATGAAATCCCCTGAAGAGGAAATAAAATCAATAGAATATTTATTATCTGAAAATGGGTATTTACCAGACCATAATATTGCAGTAACTGTCTTTTTATCTTTAAAACTTAAAAAACCCATACTGGTGGAAGGACCTCCTGGCACGGGGAAAACAGAACTCTCCAAGGCAGTGGCAAGAGCATTAAAAAGGGATTTTTTTAGAATTCAGTGTTATGAAGGCATAACCTTTGAACAGATTGTAGGAGAATGGAATTATCAAAAACAGCTTCTTCATCTGGAAATCTCTCGATTGAAAGAAGGGAGTAAGGATGTTTTCCAAGAAGAATTTTTTATAAAAAGACCATTACTCTCGGCTTTTGCTAATTCAAAACCTTCGGTTATACTCATTGATGAAATAGATAAGGCCGATGAAGAAGTGGAAAGTTTTCTTTTACAGGCCCTGGGAGAAAGACAGATAACGGTAAATGATCTGGGAACCTTTGAAATGGAAAACGAATTAATAGTATTTTTAACTTCCAATTCTCAGAGAAACTTACTGGATGAAACTAAAGATCGTTGTTTATATTTATATATTGACTACCCTTCCCTGGAAAGGGAAATAGAAATTGTAAATGCACTACTTCCTGATGCACCTTCAACTCTGGTGGCGGCGGTGGTAAAGGCGGTTCAGAGAATAAGAAATCTGCCCCTGATTAAGAAACCTTCTATACGTGCTACAGTTGACTGGGTTAAAACCATGTTGGCCCGGGGGTATAATGAAATGGAAGAAGAATCCTTCCAGGAAACGGTGGGGGTGGTGCTTAAAAACCAGGATGACAAAAAAAAGGTGGAAGATCATTTTTTTAAATAGAACTATGAATACCGGGGATGGATTTTTTTTGAAGGTTGAAATGGATGATGTGGCCATTTTATCATCAAATCTCCGCAAAAAAGGGATTCCGGTCAGTATCAGAAGCACCCATAATGCATTTTTAGTGGCAGAGCTTTTTCGTGATATAAAAACTACTGAAAGTTATAACTATCTAAAAAAAGCCTTATCGGCGGTTTATGTGAAAAACAAAGACCAGCTTAAAGAATTTAATCAGGCTTTTGACGCTACATTTGGAGTTAAAGACGAGTCTAATATTATTAAATTAAAAAATACATCCTCCAAACCAAATAATAATAATAATGATGCTGGAAAAACGTTTAGTAATTATAAAATGGAACAAAATTCACTTAACTTTAAATTGGATAGTAAAATAAAGCTTTCCAAAATAAATGAGGATAACATTAATTACAATCCACCCTTAGCTGATTATCAGGGCATAGATTTAAGAGAAAATTCTCTCATGGAGAGGGATATTAATGAACTGGACTTTTTTGAAGCAGAATTATTTGAATTATGCCAGAAACTGGGCCGTAAAATAGCTAATAAGAGGGCAAGGAGAAATAAAAGCTCTAAAACTAACAGGATAGATATAAGGAAAAGTATTCGAAAAAATCTGAAATATGGGGGGCTTTTAATTGAACTGGAAAAGCGAAAACCATACTTAAAAAAGAACCAGCACTTCTTCTTAAGTGATGTAAGTGGATCCTGTGACTGGATAAGCAACTGGTTTTTCTGCATGGTTTATGCTGCCCAGAAATCATTTAACCAGTCCCGGTTTTTTGATTTTGATAACAAATCCGTGGAAACTACCGTGGCTCTTTCTGAAAAAAACCTAATGGATGGCTTCACCCGGGTTCGTGAAATTCGCCAGAAAAATATAATGATGCATGGTAGTTCCAATATGTACACTGCCTTTAATAGCTTTATTAAACAGGCCAATCTGAATCATAAATCCATACTATTGATATTGACTGACTGTCGTGATTGGGCTGGACCTAAAAAATATAAAAAGCCCTTAAGTGCAGATTTGATGGAACATATGTGCCGTATCTCCAAAAAAGTCATAATATTAAACCCCGAGCCGGAAATAAAATGGAACGTGGTGGATAGTTGTGTTTCAGATTATGAGGATGCAGGAGCAAAAATAATGGAAGTTAGAAACCTCAAACAACTGGCCAGATTGGTGGAACACATTTAGTTTAATAATTATCTAGAAAAAATCAAGGGTTACTTTTTTTTCTTCTTTTAATTCCTTGGGGGGTTCTAAAGATTTAAATTCCAGTCCATCTTCTTCTAATAGTTCCAGAGCATCTTCAGTTATAGAGGGGGCCACTAAAATACCACGTACCTGCTTTTTATTATCTTCAAAATCTTTAAGATATCTCTTTAATTGTTTCACAGCATTAGTACCTGCTTTTCTACTTTTTAATTCAAGTATTATCAGTTGACCCTTTTCATCCTTTCCCAGAATATCAATAAATCCCTTGGAGGTGGAATATTCCTTATCAGTGGGTCTGAAACCCTTTTCAATTAATTCTGGATGTTTCCAGATCATTTCTCCCAGGTCTTTTTCGTGTCCGCAGACTTCCAGTTCCTGAGAATCCCGGCCCAGATAGTAAGAGACCAGATGTACATTTTTTATTTCTACTTCCAAATGTTCAGGAGGGGTTCTACGCATACTCTCTAAAATAACAACACCATCCTTCATTTTTACTTTAGAACGAGATTTAGGGGGTTGCCAGTTCACAGGATCCAGTTTTCGGTCCTGGTGTATTAGAAAGGAACCGTCTGGTTTAATAATTATCATCCTTTCTCCTAATCCTAATTTGCTTCGTGCTCGACCTTCATAAGTGGCCTGGCAGCAGGCAAATAATGTTATAATGGCCCTTTTTCGGAGTCCTTCATCAATAATCCTGAAACAATCAGATGGAGAAGGGTTTTCCCGGGATATAAATTTCATAGAACTAGTTGATTTTTTGATATACATAACCATTTCGAATACCACCACCGGCTTTAAAAAATATAAAAAGGACCTGTACAAAAATTTTATTTACTTAAGATGGATTTATTACCTCCTGCATCTAAATATGTTAGTACATGATAGAACCCTTAAGAATAATGAATAAATAGAAGATATTTTCATTAATAATTCTTCTAAGAAAACTCCCTAAAAATCATAGTAATTAATTAACTTTTATATTTAATCTTAAGCGCAGTTGATTAAATGATACGTCCCCACGAATTTGATATCCATACAGAGGTTTCCCCTGCATACTATAATCAAATTTTAGACTTTATCTACAAATATTACCTTTTTCCCCAGCCTGATGCATTCAGTGAAATAAAAAAAAGTAAAAGGCAGGGAAAAAATTACCTGCATTTCATTTTTATTGACCCGGATAATAATGGTCAAATAAAAGGAACTGTGGAATCTGGAGAAAAAATCAAGGTCAAATTAGTTCGCCAGGGCGAAATTTCCCTTGAAATTTTAGATAAACTGGCAGAAGATATATTTATAGCAGTGCAAATATATGAAGAAAGTATTCGCCAATCCACCATTTACCTGGCCTGGGTGGAAGGACAAAAAATTATTCCCGAGAAACCACCCTCCCTGGGTAAAAAAACTTCAAAAAAACTTTTTGGAAGTAACTTGCTGGTGGTATACCTTATCTTTTTTGGAATAAACATAACCCTATTCCTTTTATTTGATTTATATGCTGCAGTTATTTTTATTATAGGCATACAACTGGTAATTGTGCTTTTATCTGATAAAATATTCATGAAAATGGCAGATTGGGAAATAACTTCCCAAAACCCCAATATTCATATAATCCAGTACCAGCTTCCAGAAGAGGAATATAAATTTTTTAAAAAAGCACTGGGCAAAAATGCACTTTTCCAAATAAAAAAGGAAATATATGAAAATACTCTGGCCCAGGGAATTCCTCCCACTTGTAAATTGGGGGAAGAAGTATTTTCTAAATATGGATTCCACTGTAACCCTCTGCAATCCAGTTACAAAGTTATAAATGTTTATGATATTGTAAAAGAAGCTGCAGAAAAATTTGATTTAAATGTGCCCCGGATTATTATAAACAACAATCTACTTCCTAATGCTGCGGCCACTGGCCCCAGCCCTAAAAGGGGTCTGGTATTAATTACCACTGGACTTTTGGTACAACTGGATGAAGAAGAAGTTTTAACTGTGGTGGGGCATGAAATGGGTCACCTGGTGGGTAGAGATCCTATAATATTATTTAGCTTAATATCTGGTGAATTTATTCTTCGATTGACTGTTTTACTCCCTATTGTAATTATTAATCCTATAATATACCTTATTGTAGCACTGGGAAGTATCTTCTTTGTGGCAAAATTCTTTGAAGCCCGGGCAGATCTTTTATCTGCCATTAAAATAGGTAAACCTCATGTTCTAGCTGAGGCACTAAGGAAAATTGGTTACCAGAAACTACAATTTGAAAGAATGACTTCCTATCGTATTTCCAGCTGGGCAATGTGGGATCCTCATCCCCCTATTTATTTCCGTATAAAAAGATTGGAAAACATGAAAAAATTGGATAAGATACAAAATCCATTAATACAATCAGCCCGGGATGTTTTCAGTGGATTTAAGGCTGCCTTTAAAAAATAAATAAAAAGATGATTAAAGTGGATAACTCTGGCCGGCTTTTTGATCACCAGATGGCATTGAAAAGTGCGCATGGACAATTAACCACTTATCCTCTCTTTTTTCCAGGATAATGCTTAAACGCCATTTAATATAATTTTTTCACCATCCCCCACCACCTGCATATGCTTATTGCTGGTGTTCCAGGCCATCGGGCAGGATTCCGAAAATATTAAGGGACCTGTAATCAATTTTTATTTCATCAACCTGTTCTAAATCTCTTTTAAAACCTTTTTTTATTTCTTCCCCCCTCTGAACAATTTATCTTCTCCAGCACCATAAAAATTAAATCAGGATATTGGGCAAAGATTAAGTAGAGAATTCAGGTCTTTGCACTGTAATATTTTGCATAGAAATTAAAACTTCTTTAACTTCTTTTTCAGTTCATACTGGCCCTTCATTTACACCCTCTTGATTAATTATTATACTGGTCATTAATTAATTAGGCTTGGTGATAAGTATCTCACTGGAAATATTAATCAGGATATTTAAATGGCATTTATAAGATTAGATAAATCCAGTTTTTCTATTTCCCGACAGTCTTTAAGGCCATATCTCCTACACAGGTAATCTAGATTTTCTTGATTTATTATATCTTCAAAATCAGTTACTTTTTCTGAAAATCCGAAACGGGCTTTAATTTCTTCTAAAGCCAATATAGATTCTTTTAATATTTCAGGGGCATCTTCTTTTTGAATTAATTTTTTAACCAGGGGATTACTATCCAGTTTAGGGGAGGAGAGGTTACTTTCTAAACCATCTAGATAAAACTTCTTCATTAACCTTTCCTGAGAGATGTATTTATAAATGATAATCAGCTTTTCCTGCAATTCTAAAGCGTCTTCGCCTCTAAGCATTTAAATTGCTCCTTTTACTTTTAAATTCTAAAATTCTTGAAATCTAAGTGGTAATTATCATTTAAATTGAGATGATTTATAAATTTTTCAGAAATTAAGGGAATAACTTTAATTTTAAATAAATCTATAGAATTAAAAAGAAGTATCATGATTATAAAAGGTGAATGTCATGGCAAGCTATAGAGTAGAAATGGACCGAGCAATGTGCATATCCTGTGGCAGTTGTGTTGATTACTGTCCCCAAATATGGGAAATGGCCGATGATGGGCTATCTTCTATTAAAGATTCTGAAAATGAAGGAGATATTCAAAAAAAGGATATACCCGAGCTAGGATGTAGTGTGGAAGCTGCTGAAAAATGTCCGGTAACATGTATTCATGTTTTTGAAGATGAAGTGGAACTGATTTAAATAAATCCTCAATTTATGGAAATAATATAGGTGTTTAAGGGATAAAATGATTGAAAATTTAGAAGCAAAGTACTATAAACTCAAAAATTTCAGATTCGAATCAGGAGAGAAACTTCCCTCTCTTAAAGTGGAATACTGCACTTTAGGAACTCCTATTAAGGATGAAGAGGACCACATAACTAATGCCATAATATATCTGCATGGTTGGAGTGGTGACTATTCGTCAATTAAACGTTTAAAAGATATAATTGGTCCTGGAAAAGCTTTAGATACCAATAAATATTATTTAATCTCCCCCAGTGCTTTAGGTTCACCAAAATCGGCATCTCCCTCCAGCAGTACATGTGGATATGAATTTCCCCGGTACACCATAAATGATATGGTTAATTTTCTACATTCATTCTTAAAGGAAAATTTCCCTATAAAACACATTAAAGGAGTTATTGGGAATTCCATGGGAGGTTTTCAGGCCTTAACCTGGGGGGTTCTTTACCCGAATTTCATGGATTTTATTATCCCTTTAGTATCATCCTATCAATCTAAAGGCTGGAATTTTGCCATATTTCATTACATGAATTCCCTTATAGAACAGGATCCGGACTATAACCAGGGTAATTATGTAAAAAATCCTGCCCGCATTACCTCAGCCGCATCTCAATTCATGTACCTTTTTGGTTTATCCCGGGATTATTATGAAACTCAGGTATCCAATCAGGATGTAATAGATTCCATGGCAGAAATGGGACATGAAGGACTTTTAACTGATGCTAATGATATCTATTGGAGGAATAAGGCTGCCATGGCCTATAACTTAAAAGAAGAACTTTATAAAATCAGGGCCAAGACTATGATAATTGCCATTAACCAGGACCAATATTTCCCTCCAGAATACGATGCTATACCTCTTTCTCGAGCTATAAAAGATTCCCAATTAGTAATTTATGATTCTCAGTTGGGTCATGTAGGCAGTCATGAAATAATAAAGATTGAAAAAGAAATAGGGGAATTTTTAACTCAGTTTTAGATTTACTGGCAAAATAAAGGGGGATGATTTGATTGAAGGTAAAAGTAATTGATTTTGGATTTAAAGAGGATAAACAACTTAATTATGTTCGATACAGGGTATCTGAATTAGATAAATCTTCATTAGAAAAATTATTTATAGAACTGGAAGAAGAGATGGAAAAAGATTCAGATGATTTAATAATAACCATCTATCATCCTCCTGAATATTTCCCTCTGGGATCGGATGAAGCACAAATAAGGATGGAAGATTTTATCTCCCGGGAAGAAATCGAAATGAATGTATTTTTGTCCAGCTTTCTGCAGGAAGATTAACATGTTTGCAGAGGGATTATTTTGAATATAATCCAGGAAGACCTCCAAAAAATTTCAAAGGGGTGGCTGGTTACCTTTTTTATTGATTTAAATTTAAATGAACTCAACCTCCTCCAGGATAAATATTCCCGATACCTGGGAGATTATGAAATAATAATTCAAGATAGTAAAGTATATATTAAGCGTTATTTTGAAAAATTGGAACCCTGGGAAGATGAAACTCCGGAAGCGGTGGTAAAAAGCATTAAATTAGAATTAAATGCTTTATTAAATCCTTAATTTTTTGTATTTTGATTTTATTAATATTAAAAATATCAATATGGTCCCCAGGATGCATATAACTGTAAAAATGCTAAATGTAATTTTTAAAGATAACATAAATTGAGCATACTCAGAAGGATCAATTTCCATACCACCTAACAAACTGGAAAAGACTAAAAGGACAATGGCCATGCTCAATAACTGTCCAGAGAATATCATGGTGGAGTAAGTTGCCGAGGCAGAACCGAAATACCGGCGATCAACAGACCCCATGAAGGTGTTGGTGTTGGGGGAAGCAAAAAGTGCATTGGATACCCCCAGGATCACACCCAGCATTATAATCAGAACTATAGGGGTGTCTACTTCCAGAAAGGTAGCCATATAAAGGCCCAGAACAGTTAAAATTAGCCCTATTAATGATAAAGGCGCCCCTCCAATTCTATCTGATAATCTGCCGGCAAAGGGTGAGATAATAGCCACCAGCAGTGGTTGTATGGCCAGTATTACACCAGCAGTAATAGGGGAAATGGACTGGATTAACTGCAAGTAAAGACTTATTAGAACCCAAACTGCCGAAGTGGAGGTATTTAATAGAAGGCTCGCGCCGCTGGATAAAAGAGGGACTGCTTTTTTAAAAATCTGGGGATGGATAATGGGATATTCTTCAGATGATTCTAATTTTAAGAATATTATAAGCCCGGAAATCCCGCTAATAATTAAAATTTTTCCTAATACAGTAAAAACCGTGGTAAATCCATATAATATAAAAATTACAGAAGGAATATAAATTAAAGTCCCTTTTATATCGAAATTTTCCCCCTGTGACCCTATCCAATCGGTTTTAATCCGGTAATATATCAAAAATATTATAATTAATCCCAGGGGGATGTTAAATAGAAATATACTTCTCCAACCAAAATTCTGGGTTAAAAAACCCCCTAAAATTGGCCCTAAAAAGAGCCCAATAAAAACAGAAGTAACATATATTCCAAAAAACTCTCCCCGGGACCCCAATGGAAACACCGAGCTGAGTATGGCCACTCCGGTGGCAAAAATCATGGAACAACCCAGTCCCTGCATGAAACTAAACACTATCAGGAAAAATGCTGAGGGGGTGGCTGCTGCTAAAAATGAGGATAAGGTGAAAATAGAAACCCCTATAGTGAATATTTTTTTCCGACCAAATATATCTCCTAGTCTACCAAAAGGAAGTATAAATGCAGCATTGGCCAGTATGAATACTGTGGGTATCCAGTTTAGAATAACCAGATCCAGGGCGAAATCTTTACCAATACTGGGTAGTGAAACATTTAAGGAAGAACCGGTATAGGGAATTAGAAACGCCCCTAAAATAACCACTATCAAGATATACAGAGAACTTTTTTTATCCATTACATAATTCATTTAATCACAAAATAATTATTTAAAAAGTTTCTGTCGGCGGGGACAATAATATGTTGTTCGCCCTCCAACTTTAATGATTTCCAGCTTTTCTCCCTCAGGACATTCTCCCTGGCGGTAGCGGTGTGACAATAGGTATTCCGGGGGGAAGTTATGGAGGCTATCCTTACAATCTATGGCTTTTTTTAGTACTTTAACCATATTTTCATGCAGATTTTCTAGATTATTTTCCTTTAGATGGTTTGCTTTTTCCAGAGGGTGTAATTTGCTTTGATAAAGTATTTCATCGGCATATAAATTGCCAATTCCTGCAATAAAATTTTGATTCATGAGCAATGGTTTAAGAGCCCCTTTTCTATTTTGAAATAACTTTTTAAATAAGGGATAATCCAGGTGCAGGGCATCAGGGCCTAATTTTTTTTCTTTTATAAAATAATCCCGCTGGGAAGTTATTCCCACCTTACCAAATTTTCTAGGATCATTAAAAGATAAAATTTTTCCATTATCAAAAATAAAAGCGACTCGGTCGTGTTTATCTGGATTATCCTCTTTAGAGTAATATCTTAGAAAACCTGTCATTCCAAAATGCATTACCAGGTCCATATTTCCTTTAAATGAGGAAAATAAATATTTGCCATATCTATAACTTGAAATAAAGCTTTCTCCAATTAAAACGTCCTGGAAGACATCTGTTTTAATATTAAGTAGTATTTCTGGACTGGATACCTCTACATCTATTATGGTTTGATAAAGGCCATTATCTTCAAAAAATCTTTTGAATAGTTCTACACTAGGTAATTCTGGCATGGATTACCTCCTGACTCTCCTTAAATAATTGTTACTATTTATGATGATAGTCTTATAACTAAATTTTTATGCTCAGCAATATAATCTAATACCATGGGATGCGATTATTGTTCTAAGCTGGAAGATTATAACTTTGGCGATTTATTATGGGAAAGCCCCTTCTGGATTGTTTTTTTAGCACCTAATCAAAGCAATTTAGGAACCTGTGTTATTGCTCTTAAAAGAAAAGAAAAATTTTTAAGTGATGTGCATCCTGCAGAATGGTCTGATTTTGTAGAACTTGTAAATAAGTTGGAGAGTGCTTTAAAAAATTCATTTAATGCCACTATGTTTAACTGGGGAACTTTAATGAACTCTTTTTATCTGGAAGATACCCTGGAGCCTCATATGCACTGGCATTTCATTCCACGCTATAAGCATGAAGTTGAACTGGAGGGCGTGATTTTCCAGGATCCCTTTTTTGGATATATGCGGCCTCGACCACCAAAAAATATCTCATCAGATATCCGCACTAAAATTCGGGAAAGGATTTTAAGGGAACTTAAAAAAATTTAATATAATTATTCTAATCAAAATCTATCTTTATATTCTATTTCAAAAAAATTAATTTTATATCTGGTTCCGGAATCATCAATAAGCTTTATATTTCCATTTATCTGACTGGTGAGGCTTAACACTAATCTTAATCCTAAACTTTCTGTTTTTTTAAAGTCAAGATTTTCAGGTAAGCCCACTCCATCATCACCCACCTCCAGAACAAACTGATTATTTTTAGATTGGAGTTTTATACTTACTTTACCTTCCCGGCCAGGTGGAAAGGCATATTTCAAGGAGTTACTTACCAATTCATTGATTATTAAACCACAGGGGATGGCCGTATCCATACCCAGCATTAAATTATCCACTTCAACTTCTAATTTAATTACATCGGGGTCTATGGAGTAATAATGGAACAGGTAAGTCATCAGACTGGATATATACTCTTTAAAGTCTACATGGGCAAAATCATTGGATTTATATAGTTTTTCATGTATAATCGCCATAGATTTAACTCTACTCTGACTATCCCTGAATAATTCCAGGTCCCCCTCATTTTGAATATATCTACTTTGTAAATTAAGTAAACTGGAAATTATCTGCAGATTATTTTTTACCCGGTGATGAACTTCCTGGAGAAGCACTTCTTTCTCTTCCAAAGAAGCCCTTATTTTATCTTCAGCTTTTTTTAAGTCTTTAATATCACTACCAATACACACTATTCCCATTAAACCAGAATTTTCATCAATTATAGGGGATAATGATAGTATAACCGGTATAATTTCGCCTTTTTTTGTTTTAAGCTGACTTTCCTTATTAATCAGAGAATTTAGCGGGGATAATTCACGGTCCCCGATTGATTTTAGTAAAGAAGTAATCTCATTTTTTTCAGCAAAGATTATATCTCCTGGTTTTCCCACCAGTTCTTGTTCTTCATACTCTAAAATATCTGATGCAGCCTGGTTAAGTGTTAAAATATTCCTATTTTGATCCAAAATCAATAAAAAATTAGACATGGTGGAAACTATTTTATCTGCTACTATGGCGGAGGTAAGGGCGGGGAACCTGTACTTCCAGATACCATAACTAATAAAAGTAATACCCACCGTAGACATGGCCATGGTCATTTCTGGTACCCGCAGGGAGGCGGCAGGTAAAACCAGATCACTGATTATACTCACTATTAAAGGCAAATAAAGGCCGGTAAATATATACTTGGCCTGTAATCTTTTCATATGATGTGATTTTAAGTAGTAAACAAAACATAGAGTTCCAGCTGCAAATCCTGCAAAAAGAGTCCATATGCTCATTAAATTGAATAAAAATGGATTTTGAGGGAATTCATAGGTCCAACCCCAGTATTGTTGTGATGCACCGTCCAAAAGGAGATTTGTAGTCAAAGATAAGCTAATTATAATTATTGCAGGCAAATAAATAGGCAAATAAGCTAATTTATTTTTAAATATATTTTTATGGCCGGTGAATATTAAAGATATATGTAACAAAATTGAAGGAACAATTGGCCATATTGTACTTAACCTTAGCCAAAAAAAAGCAGCTTCATACGCATATGCCTGCCGGTATTGAAATTCTATAAAAGATAATAAACCCACTATTAAGCATAAAGCGGCCACTAACTTATTCATTGTTTTGCTGGAGTCTTTATGATAAATAAAATTAGCTAGAAAAAAACATACTATAAATGCTAATAATGATATTTTGGCATAAATATTCATATTTACCAACTTTATTTTTGTGAATAGTATT
>CAMYKT010000025.1 GCA_947259185.1 uncultured Methanobacteriaceae archaeon | reverse complement strand
TTGGATTGGTTAATGGAGTGTCCCGGTACCATAAAAGTACTGGCATCTTTCCATGATAATTCTTCATCTTCTAAATTCAATACTTTTCTTATTTCTTCAGATTTAGATGGCATATACGGATAAATCAGGATAGAAATTGTTTTTGCCAGTTGATTACATAAAAAAAGGCAGTTTGCAGCCTTTTCAGGGTTATCTTTCACTGCTTTCCATGGTTCCTGATCATTGAAGTATTTATTTCCCTTTTTAGCCAGCTTAATTATAGCCACCAGCGCATCCCGGAATTTATAATCTTCCAGAAGATCTCCTATGTCCTGAGGGGCATCTTTTATAAGTTTTTCAAATTCTTCATCCTCTGCACTGGGTGAAATTAGTTCTGGCAACTTGCCCTGGAAAAAACGGGTGGTGAAAGAGAAAGTTCGGTGTAAAAAGTTTCCTAAAATATCGGCTAGCTCATCATTAACTCTTCTCTGGAAATCATCCCATGAAAAATCAGTGTCCCGTGTTAAAGGAGCATTTATGGTTAAATAATACCTTAAAATATCTACTTCGAAGTTTTTAATAAAATCAGAAGTCCATATAACCCAGTTTTTACTGGTAGACATTTTCTGCCCCTCTAAAGATAGGTATTCTCCAGCAATTATATTTTGGGGTAGATTACAACCATAAGCCATCAGCAAAGCTGGCCAAAATATGGAATGGTGATAAATAATATCTTTTCCAATAAAGTGGATTGCTTTATCATCCCAGTAATTTTTCCAGGATATTCCTGTTTTTTCTGACCATTTTACAGCTGAAGATATGTATCCCAGGAATGCCTCTCCCCATACGTATATTATTTTACCCACCGCTTCTTCCAGGGGTACGGGCACCCCCCAATCCATATCTCTGGTGAGTATCCAATCTTTCAAACCCTCTTTAATCCATTGAAGGGCATAATTTTTAACATTAGCAGGCATTTTATCATTAGAAATGATCCAATCTTTAATATCATCCTGGAAATAACTTAATTTGAAAAAATAGTGCTGAGATTCTTTTATAAGAGGCTCACCTTCACATATTAAACAGCGAGGATCCAAAAGCTCTGTAGGTTCCAGGTGCCTACCACAGGATTCACAATGATCCCCCCTGGCACCTTCTACTCCACATTGGGGACAGGTTCCTTCTACATATCTATCTGGAAGAAACCTAACACATTCCTCACAGTAAGGCTGCTTTATTTCTTTTTCATAAATGAAACCCTTTTTATATAGATCTAAAAAGAAGTTCTGAGCTATATCATAATGAATGGCATCGGTGGTCCGACTAAAACTATCAAATGATATATTACAGTCATCCAGATCTTTTTTTATCATCCCATAATATCTGGTGGCGATATCTAAAGGTTTTTTACCTTCTTTTTCAGCTTTTACAGCTATAGGGGTACCATGTTCGTCAGTTGCACAGACAAAAAGCACATCTTTACCGTTCATTCGGTTATAACGAGCATAAATATCTGCAGGTATATAAGTGGACCTTAAATGGCCTAAATGGGTAGGGCCATTAGCATAAGGTAGTGCACATGTGATAAATATTTTACTCAAATTTTAATCCTCCTTACACGAAAATAGGGATATTATGTCCGCTAAGCCATCGGTTCAATTCAAAAAAATGAGCCAATTAAGCACGAATTTAATTATGATTGGTTAAAGGAAAGTTACTTTATAAAATATTAGAAATATATCCTATTTTAAGTTATTTCTATATATAAAGATGATGATTTAAGATTATGAACTAATATTTCATTTTTCACGGGCTTATTTTTTTATTCCCCACTCCACGTAAGTTTTAATTAATTAAAATACTTTAATAAAGTATATTTTATTTTTTTAAGGCATAATATTAATTTTATGATTTTATTTTATTTTTCACAGGAACTCTATATAATCAAGTTTTTATTATTGATTGGAACAAAATAGAAATATGGTTTTGTTATCATTTTTAAATCCGCTTTCTGAAGAAGCAGAACAGATTGTAAGGGAAAAAAGTTCATTAGAAGAATTATTTAATAAAAATAAAGATTTAATCGGCATAATAGCTCATACTAATTCTCAAAATATTTCTAATGATGATTTTATCCCTAATACTCTGGCTGAATTAGCGGTGAAAAGGCTGGAATGGTTTGCAAGGAAAAAAAATGATAAAAAATATGATCATAATGACTACGCATTTTTGATGAACCCGGATATAGCACTTTATGATATCATATCTTTTTATATAGCTGCTCAAGCTATAGGAATAAAATTTAATCCTAAGTCCCGGGAAAGTCGAGTTTTTATTGAATGCCAGGGACAATTAGTCCAGGAAAGACTGGAAAAATTAAGCACCTCTTTGAGAAAGGAGGTGGTGGGCAAACTTCTAAACCAGCTTATTGCCATGGATAATATTTCATGGACTTCACTGGGTGCACTTTTGGGTTCCAAAAAAATCAATTTAACTGATCTAATAATTGATCAAGGAGAGGTTATTTTAGATAAAGACGATTTTATATATCGTTTTTCAGATAAAATCGTAGGAAGAGCCCCGGAAAAGATGTACGATATTTTAATAGGTGATAAAATAAAAGAACTTATCATTAATCGGATGATAATGCAGAATACAGAAAATTATCTACTTAAAGTCCATGAAATGGCATCCAATATTGAAGCCCATCCTTCTTTAATTCTCATTGCAGATGAAATCTCAAAAATGTTAAATGAGAGAACTTCTATTTTTTCAGGTGCTGGTGGTGATACCAAAGCCTCTAAATTAGTAGGTGAAGCCTTTCCACCGTGTATTAAAAATACGATTGAGGGGGTTAGTTCTGGAAACCGTAACGATGCCATTGTACTCCTTTTGACATCTTTTATATCTTATGCCCGTTTATATCCCTCTGTTTTTAAAAATGAAACCAGTTTAAAAATTTCAGATCTGGATAAAGGACTTAAAATAACTAATAACGAAATATTACCTTTAATTTATGAGGCGGCTGGGCGCTGCACTCCCCCACTTTTTGAAGATGACCCCCAGGAAAAACTTAATATAACTGCTAAATTAGGGTTTGGTGTACATATGGCGCCGGATTTAAATAATGAAGGTGAAAGTAAATGGTATACGCCCATGAGCTGTGAAAAAATAAAAATACACCTCCCGGTTTTATGTAAACCTGATAAAGACTGCAAAAAGATCAGCAATCCCCTTTCTTATTACAACCGGAGAAAATGGATAATGAATCAATCCCCGGATTCTTCCCTTACTGAAGAAAAAGAAAAATCCGCTAAAAAAGAAGATTAGTTATGAAATTAGATAAAAGCATTAATTTAAAATATTAAACTGAAATGATATTTAAACTTATAATTATAACCTGCATAGGTGATTTGAATTTTTGAAGCGGCCAGTTTAGAGGAACGTAAAAGATATTATCGGGAAGAATGGAAGGTAGATGATTTACCTGAATTTATAACTGAGGAATTAAATAAAAGGGAATTTGGATTTGATCATCTGGGTAAAGGCCCTAATGATCGCTATAAAATTTTTAAAAATACGGAACAATTAAGAAAATTTTTAAGGTACAGATCCCCATTTGCAGCTTATTGCTCGGTGGCTTTTTATAATAAACCATGGAAAAGAGGGGACTGGCAAAAATCAGAACTGGTTTTTGATGTTGATGCCAAAGATTTACCAGTAAGATCCTGTAACTGTGATAGTGTCTGTGAAATATGTCTTAATGAATCTCTTCATATTGTCAAGAGTATAATGGACACTTTGAAGAGTGATCTGGGGTTAAAAAATATTCATGTAATTTATTCGGGGAGAGGATACCATATAAGGGTGCTTGATCCTGAAATAATGCAGTTTGATAGTGATGTAAGAGCCCAGGTACTTAAATATGTAAGTGGAGCTGAAAATCCGAAAAATAAATATTTTCTGGGCCAGGACCAGGGACAAAAACCTTATGAACTGGAACATTTTACCATACCGCTGGGATATCCTTTAGTTTTCACCAGCAGGATGAAATATGTTATCCTCCATCTTACTGGAGAAGAAACTATTGAAAATGTAAATCCCCGATTGTTAAAAGATGTTATAAAAAACCGCCATTTTTTGGAAGACGATCAATGGGGGTTATTCAAAAATAAAATTGGACCTATACGCTATAAAAAGTTAGTGGAGGGTATTTCAAAACTTAATATGGGCTTAATTGATGCCAAGGTATCAATTGACTTAAAAAGGATATTAAGATTGCCTTCATCACTACACTCCAAGGTCTCTATGAGGTGCATGGAGGTTAAAAATCTAGATAATTTTGATCCACTAAAAAAAGCTGTTCCTAAGTTTGTATTAGAACGGAAAGATATTTAAAATATTAATATCTATTTAAACCCATCCCCAGTAATTCTTTATCTCCATAACTGCTGGCCTGGATTTAAAAATCTAAATAGAAAATCTAAAATTTCAGGAGGGGGACTTTTACCCAGAAAATCAGATATATTCTGGATTTCATGGTACTGCAGTATTTTCTTTTTGAGGTGTTTTCCTGTTTTCAGATGATGTATGTTCTCCTTCTGCAGATAATAATTCAAGAAACTGTAAATGTCTTTTTGTCTTCGGGGAATATCCACTACCCATCGATCTTTTTCCAGATAGGCCTGGTTTCCATATTTTTCCAGGAATTTAGAGCTATGGTATTCATTCCATAACTCTGGCCCCACATTTTTTTTATAGTCTGGAAGACTCCATAGACTTAATTCCAGAATTAGCACTGCTAAATCAATTTCATCTGTCCAGTAACCATTATTCTCCACTATAAAACCTTCATCAGATAATTTACGGGACATTGAATCAGCAGTTTTTTTTAACTGAGGATAAATTGCATCAGATGGAACTTCCGGGGGTTGGAATGAAATTAAAAGGGTTTCAGTACCTCGTCTTGTGAAAAGTTTCTCAACTAATTTGGAATTCCCATTTAACTTCATTTTTGAGAAATACTCTTCTTTTGGCTCATTAAGAAAATTTCTAGAGGCTGCCACAAATTCTGACATCTTTTGCAGGGTTAAAGCAGCAGCAACATTTCTGTTTTTATCTACTGGATCCACCACCACCAGGGGTTCAGTAAAATTTTCACCGGTATCGTAATTTTCCAGATCAATAATTAGACCCGGTTCCCATGAATGGGCAGCAGCTTTTAATACTCCTTCAAAATTATTATATTTCAATATAAGTAACTCACATAAATAACCTGCAAATCCCCCTACTTTAAATTCAGATCCATATGTTTCCACACCATACATGAACTTTTTAAGGAGTAAAACCTCGTTTAACTGCTTTTTTTTCAAGTTCTGCTGGATGTAAATGTTATGAAGGTTAGTTCTATCAACTGCAGATTTTAGCTCCCTGGAGCTCTCGATAGCATAACAGGGTACAAAATCTATTTCATATCCATCAATGGTACCGGTAACATAAGGATGAGATGCATAACGTTCTTCAGCTATACCCCCCATTTTTTTAATACATTCATGACCTAAAAAGAGACCATTTTTTTTTAAATCCTGTAATGAGGTTTCCAGGGGGAAATTTAAAAATATATCAATATCTGCTTTTCCAGAAAGCCAGGTACCCTTGGCTACTGAACCTACCAGAACCGCTTTAGATGGAATATCTTTTTGCAGGCACAGGTTATCCAGAAAATTTATAATTTTTTTTGATAATTCTTCCACTTTAGTTTTTTCTTTTTTGTCCGGTTTGATGTAGCTTAAAATAGAATCGTAATTCATCTGATGCCTCATTATCAATAAATAAGTAGATTAGGATATAATATTAAAGATTAAGCGCTTATTAAAAAAATATTAATTAAAGTTTGAATACTTCCAGATTAGTGTAAATGGGACCTTCAGGGGTGAGTTCGCTTTTTTTAAGGACTAACTGGTCAATTTCCATGGCACCGATTTTAACTTCTTTAAGTTCTTCAATTTTTCCCACTAACAGTTCTTTATTGGTGGAACCTTTCAAACGGCCAATGGTAAGATGGGGAATGTAACTTCTTTCTTTAGAAAATCCCATTTTTATAAATTCACTATCCAGATCTTTTTGCATGCTGGAAAATGTATCAGTATCTTTGGTACCAATCCACAATACTCTTATATATCTTAAACTGGGGAAAACTCCCATTCCTTCAATGGAAATAGAGAATGGATTATAATTTTTTAGTTTTTCTTCAGTTACAGAAGATATTTCACTTATTTTTTCTTCAGAAATATCACCAAAAAATTTAAGGGTGAAGTGCAAATTATCACTTTCAACAAACTTAACCGGGGCTTCTACGGTTTTAAGTTTTTCCTGAACATCCACTATACCTTCATTTAAAGATTTATCAATATCTACTGCTAAAAAGGTCCTTATAACTGGAGAATCACTCATATCCTCACCTTCTCTTTTAATTTAGTTCTAAGAGAAATGGTTTTTAAAAAAAACCAATTCGAGTAAAAACTCGACACTTAATTATAAGTTTTTCATTCTATCTATAAGTTCTGATGTAGTTAAATAAAAAAATTTTTAATTAATCATCTAATTTAAAAAGAGAAATTTAATAGGAGGATTTTAATTTAAGAAATAAATAATTAAAATTAGAAAAAAGTAATTAATTATTATTTTTCTATTATGCTTTCCTCAATGGACATACCAAAATGTCGGGCTCCTTTATCCAGATAAACCATAACTTTATCACCTTCTTTTAAATTTGAGACAGAAATGGTTTCTCCTTCATCATTTACCAGCCTTATTGTTTCTGCATTTTGAAGTAGAGTCTTAATCTTAGTGCCTTCATATTCTGCTTCTAATAATATCAAGGGTCTTTTTTCTATTTTAACCCGGCCTACAATGGCATTTTTAGTTTTTCCATCATTATCCACAATAAGAACTTCGTCACCGGTTTCAATTTCTGAGAGGTATTTAGTTTTATTATCAGGGGTCATAACATAGGCCTGAACCGGGCCAGCATTTACTCTAAAAGGCCTCGAGGCAACATACTCACTTTCCAGTGATTCACTGTGGACCAAGAAAAGTCCTTTAGAATAAGAACCAATAAGCATACCTTCCCCTACATTCATTATAGAACAGGTGTCAATACATACCCTGTCTCCAGAACCAACTGGCTCTACACGGGTTAGAGTAGCTGCTTTTAAATCATAATTTTCAGATTTGATCTTATCCATTAATTCGGCAATTTTTTTAATTTCAGAATAATGCTGAGGCTGAATAAGAATACCATCCGTTCCATGTTCCAGGGTTTCTAAAGCTAATCTGGCCTCTTCATAATCAGAAACTGCGGCAATTAATTTTACTTTTTCTTTTTGCAGGTCGGCAATAATATTTTCCAGAGGAATAACTTTCCAGTCACTACCTACTAAAATGAGATAATCTACTATTCTACCTAATTTTCTGGCCAGTTCTTCATGTTTTTTACTGTTAATTTCTACATAGGCTGCCACAATTTTAGATTTTCTTTTAAAACTGGAAGCAACTGCCAGATCTTTAGAATCATCTAAATCTACAGGCAAGTGGAGGGTCCCGTCACCTTCACCGTTTTTACCAACTAAAATTATATCTGCATCGTCCAGATTTGATATAACATTTATATTTCCTAATTTTCTGATATTTTCAACATCATACAGGTCCAGAACGTGATCAATTCCTGATTCCAGTGCGGTGGTAATGTAACTTTTTTTTTCTTCCCAGTTTGTTTCAGGGGCCATAATCCAAGCGAATTTCATAGATTTACCTTCTAAGTTATATTTTCTTTTATACTTCAACCTTTAATTATCTTTAAAGCTTCTTCCACATCTAATTTATTATGAACAATCTCCGAGATAGCTCTAGTGGTCCTTTGAGGTGACTTGGCCTGGAAAACATTTCTTCCGATGGCCACACCTGCTCCACCAACATCAATTGAATTTTTCACCATTTCCAGCAATTCCTGTTCAGTTTCTACTTTAGGGCCGCCGGCAATTACCACTGGAACAGGACAACCGTCAATCACTTCTTTGAATGTATCAGGATCTCCGGTGTAATTTGTTTTAACAATATCTGCACCTAATTCGGCACCGGCCCGAGCAGCTAACTTTACCACATCTGCGTTGTGTTCGTCGGAAATCCTCTTTCCCCGGGGGTACATCATAGCAATTAAGGGCATACCCCAATCATCACAAATTTCAGAAATTGTTCCCAATTTAATTAACATTTCCGGCTCTCTTTCAGAACCTACATTCACATGCACTGAAACTGCATCAGCACCTAATTTAATGGCCTTTTCTACAGAAGTCACCAGAACTTTATGGTTTGGATCTGATCCAAGGGATGTACTGGCTGAAAGATGTATTATGAGTCCTATATCACTACCATATCCCCTATGTCCACAGCCCACCATTCCCTTATGCATTAAAACTGCATTGGCACCGCCACTGGCAACTTCATCAATGGTTTCAGTCATATCAATGATACCGGGTACCGGGCCTATGGAAACACCGTGGTCCATGGGAACTATTACGCTTTTTCCGGTTTTTCGGTCAATGATCCTTTCAATTCTGATTGTTTTACCTATCATGTACACCCCTCCAAATATATTTTATTGAGATTAAAGATATTAATTTTTTATAATTTTACTCTTATAATTACGGAAGATACAGGCTTAAACCTAAAGTTTATTGGACCATAACTTAAACTCTTTTATGCAGGGCGGAATACCGGCATCACCACTTGATTCCAACCATCCTTCATTTGAACTTATTATTTCCTCTGTTTGAGAGGAAAGAACAAAATCCACCAGCCCCCTATTTCTTATTATAGTCTTTTTAGGTTTTAATACAGAAGACCATATGAAATAAACTTTAAATGTGGTATCTGGATGGTATCCACCACCCAAATCAATTGATAATAAATCACATTTTTTTATCTTCTTAAATACATGCTCCAGAGTTTCATGAAGTCTCACATCAGCATTTATGAATTCTAAATAAGGATAATTTACCATTAATTGATTCATACATGGAACTGCTTCCGGGCTGTTATCTATTGATATTATATGGCCCTTAAATGCCTTTTCAGCTATAATTCTGGTGGAATTGCCAACATGGCATCCTAATTCAACCACCACATCGTCTTTTCTGATGATTCGCTTTATATTTTCACGATAGATTTTAATATCATATACTATTTTTATCATAGAATCCACAAATCTGTTCATCATCCTTCTAAGGCTGTTAAAAGCTTTCAATATTCTATTTGATATAATGGGCAATATATAATTTGTTAAAAACAACTTTTTAGATTATAATATTTTTTTTTAAATTTCCATAAACCTGCTTCCACAAAAATCAATTTTTCCTACAATAGGGTTTTCAATACCTGAATCTGGATTTTTGGATAGTGCAAATACGGTATTTCCCAGCATAGCCATGGAAGCACCCAGGGTTTCATCATCTAAAATGTTTACCATTTCTTTTACTTCATTATTCATCAAAGAAGTTTTTTCTGCAAACTGCCGGGATAAAGACATAAATTTTGAGGGGCTTGGTTCCTTTAACAATGAGTTGAGCATACCTTCTCCGGTTAAATTTATTTTTTTCTGGTGCACTGGATTTTGAATAATAGAAGAAGTATCCATATCCCCTTTAGTATGCGCAATTACATATAGTGGCTCAGTAATTATCTGGTTTAATTTTCCAAATCCAGGGGGACCTTCTTTAATCCTTAATACAATACCTCCACATGTTTCTGCAATTAAATCACCTAAACCAGTACCTAAAATTACTTCTGCCTCATGGGCAATCTCTGCTGCTTGGTTATAATTAAAAGGTAGATTAAAAAGTTTAGATAATCCTAAAGAAGTTCCCAATGCACAGGCCGCCGATGTACCAAAACCACATCCTATTGGGACCTGTATATCATGCTCAATTTTAAAACCAGAATCCCAGGTGAATTTTTGTTGAATTAGTTCTATAGTCTTGTGAGTTATGGAATTTGATAATCTGTCAATTTTTCCATTTATTTTCACGGTGATTTTTTTATCCTTTTTTGAAGATTTCAGTGTGGTTATGACTCCTTTATCCATCACCACTCCTGCTCCTCTGGATCCTTTTTTAACAGGATTGGGATTATCAATTATTTGAAAAAAGCCGGTTATGTGTGATGGCACAAATATGGAACACTTCATTTAGATCACAACTTTTAGAATATTAATGTATTATATTAAACAGAAACTTAAAATAATTAGTTAATTCAAATAGTATTTTATCACTAGAATGAATATTTTTTTATAAAAAATTATTTTTTAACTCATCAGGAGGATTCAGAAATTACTCAAAGAATAGATCTGCACATTCATAGCCTTTTTAGTGATGGAGAATTATTACCCTCTGAAATTGCAAGAAGGGCCTGTGTATTGGATCATAAAGCTATTGCTATTACTGATCATGTGGATGCCACCAACATGGATTGTGTGGGTCGCATAATCGATGCGGTAGATGACATTAATGATAATTGGGGCATCAAAGTGATTCCTGGTGCAGAAATAACCCATGCCCCTGCAGAAATTATTGATAAATTAGCTAATAATGCCCGCAATATAGGGGCGGAAATTATTGTGGTTCATGGTGAAACCCTGGTAGAACCAGTAATAGAGGGAACCAACTGGGCTGCGGTAAACTGCCCTGAAGTGGATATATTAGCCCATCCGGGACTTATAACTTATGAAGAAGCTGAAATAGCCAGGGAAAATGAAATTTATTTGGAGATAACTTCTCGAAGGGGACATTCCCTGGGTAATGGGCATGTGGGTAAAGTGGCACTGGATGTGGGTGCCTGTTTAGTGATTGATACCGATACCCATGCACCGGGAGACTTGATTTCTTATGAAACTGCCTACAGTTATGGATTGGGTGCAGGGCTACCTGAAAAGGAAGTTGAAAAAGCATTAACTAAAAATCCGGAGATATTATTAAAGAAAAAGGGTTTGATATAATAAATAACTTTTAAACTTTTTTATGGCCTTTAACAGAATACTCCAAAATTAAATCATTACCCTGCATATAACTCTTATTTAATTTCAATTTTAAGGCATCTTTCATTAAATCAAAACCCTCTCCATCTACCAGAGTTTTGGCGTGAGTACCACCTACAATCATAGGGGCTATGGCCACTCTTACTTCATCCACCAGACCAGAGGATAACATGGAAAAATTGAGAGTTGATCCCCCTTCCAGCATCAGATTATCCAATCCTCTTAATTTTAATCCTTCCATTAAACAAACAAGATCTACCCTTTTTTCTCCACAAATGATAACTTCAGCATTTTCTTTTAGCTGTTTAACCCTCCCCCCTGGTGCTAGTTTAGAAACAGCAATTATGGTGGGGGCATCCTTATTTAAAATCCGGGAGGGAAGGGGGGTACGACCCTGACTATCCACTACAATACGGGTGGGATTATCTTCTACTTTGGATGGGATTTTATGGACTGTTAAGCGAGGGTCATCAGCTAAAATAGTATTAATGCCCACCATTATAGCATCAGACTCTTTTCTCATATGATGAACTCTTTTTAAATCTTCAACTCCGGATATTTCAGAGCTTCCACTGGCTGTGGCTATTTTACCATCAAGGGTCATGGCTGCATTCAGAATAACATGGGGTCGCAAAATATATCACCTTATTTAATAATTTATAGCTCTGGAATCAAAGGGCAGTTACATCTATTAGATTATAAAAAATAAAGATTTTTTAAAATCATTCTTTAATTGTTTATAAGGGGATTATTATAATAAATTATCTAATATTTTTTATTTTATTACATGGATTTTAATTACTTTAAAACTAATTTTTTTATGAAATGAAATAAAATATTAATCTAAGTTAATATTTCTATCATGATAATAAAAAACTTTGATCTAATTTAATACTAAATATAAGAGGAGATAGAATGTCTGAACGTTATCAAAAAGGATTAAAGCAGCTTCAATTAATGAACGAAAACTCTTATGAACTGTTAAAGAAAAATTTAGAGGACATAGCTCCTGATTTGGCTCGTTTTGTTGCTGAATTTCCCTATGGAGAAATATATACTCGTAAAAACCTTGATTTAAAATCAAGAGAAATAGCAACTGTAGCAGCACTTACTGCCATGGGTACTGCCCCATTACAATTAAAAAGCCATATAAATGGTGCATTGAATGTGGGGTGTAGTAAAGAAGAAATTATAGAAGTTATAATTCAAATGGCAGTCTATGCAGGTTTTCCTGCTGCTATTAATGGTATAATGATAGCTAAAGAGGTCTTTGAAAATAAAGAGGATTAATTAAAATAATCCCCTATTTATAATTTATTTTAATTTAGATTATAAGTAGTCTTTTCCATAATCCATAATGTGGTTATTGGCCAAAAAAGCAACTTTAATATGGTTTTCTGTTAGTAATTGAGCGTATTCGGGGTTTACTTGGAAAAAATAACTGCTTTTGGTAGGATTGGTTGCCCGGGTAAAGGGGCCTTCCAGATTAACTACTACCATATCTGAACTTTTAAAAAGAGGTGTTAAATCATTGAATACATTAACATTGGATTTTAATGCCTCAGTTACTCCTCTACTTAACATCACATCCCCGGTAAACATCATGGTTAAATTAGAAGAATTAATTTTTGATACATTTTGAGTTTCATAAGAACTGAAATTGAGGGATATAATAAAAATAAGGGCACCTGATAAAATCATTAAAAATAGTATAAAAAAATATTTTTTTATTCATGCTTCATTTAATTTTGAAAACAGCTTTCGCATTATTTTCTGTAACTTTATCCACTTTTTTAAAGGGTAATGATTGTAATTTAGCTATTTTATTAACTGCCTCATATAAAAAAGAAGGTTCATTTTTCTTTCCTTTAAATGGAGATAAGTAAGGACTATCGGTTTCAGTTAAAATGGAATTTAATGGGATTTTGGTAGCTAAATCCTGGTGGTGTTTTGAAAAACATACCATAGTTGAAAAGGAGAGATAATACTCTTCTTCTAAAATTTTTTGAGCAGTTTCATGATTACCACTGTAACAGTGGAATACAACCTCTGGTATGGAATTAAATTTTTTTACTATATTCAATGCTTTTTCTTCACATTCACGTGCATGAATAACCAGTGGAAGTTCATACTCTGCAGCTAGATTAGCAAATAATCTAAAAACTTTTTCCTGCTTCCGGCGTCCTTCCAAATCTTTAACATGGTAGTAATCCATACCTGCTTCCCCAATACCCACCGCCTTTTCAATATTTTCTTCAATTAAATCAATAACCTCTTCAACTACTCTAAATTCAGCTTTTGAAGAATTAACTGGATGAAAACCTAATGTGGGATATATGAAACCTTTGTATTTTTTGGAAAGTTCTAAAGCGCGCCTATTTCCTCCCAACGTAGCTCCGGAGTTAATTAAAGCCGTTAATTTATCTTTAGCTCTTTCTATAATTTCGTCCCGGTTTTTATTAAAATCTTTAAAGTCCACATGGGCATGGGTATCAATCATTTTACTTCACCACAAATTATCATTAAATGATATCAATCTTAAGATCTAAGCACTCCCTGACTATACTCCAAAACGTCTTTCACGTTGTTGGTATGATCTTAATGCCCTTAAAAAATCTACTTTACGTAGTTGTGGCCATAAACTATCGCAGAAGTAAAGTTCGGAATATGATGATTGCCATAATAGAAAACCACTTAACCTTTCCTCCCCACTGGTTCTTATTATTAGATTTGGATCCTCTAAACCGGCTGTGTAAAGATTATCATTGACCATATCTTCATTTATACTTTCTATACTTAATTTTCCATCTTTAACCTTCTGGGCAATTTTCTGAATGGCATCAATAATTTCTAAACGTCCATCATATCCAATGGCTATATTCACTCTTCTTTTCTTGTAAGAAGATGTGGATTCTTCGGCTATTTTAATGGCCTTTCGCACATTTTCAGGTAGTAATTCCAGTTTACCCACAGCTTTTACCTGGACTTCATTCTGGTGAATTTTCTTATTCTGGGCAATTGCTTCAAAATTTTCCTGGAATAATTTCATCAATCCTTTAACTTCATCAGGACTTCGATTGAAATTTTCTGTAGAAAAGGCATATGCGGTGACAATTTCTATTCCTAAATCTACACACCAGTCTAATACCCTTTCCAGGGTAGCTATCCCTTTTTTATGGCCTTCAATTATCTTAATATTTCCTTGAATCTTTGAAAAACGACGGTTACCATCCATTATTATGGCAACATGTTTGGGCATATTTTCCTGCGTTAAATTACGTGAAATATACCATTCATAAATTCTATAAATCGGTTTTAAAGGGTACATTTATCTCTCCTGTATTTATCCGGGCTAGATGATAAGCAAAATTTAAAGCACGGATATAACCACTTTTACTTTGATCCCGGGATGTATCAATGAATATATGGTCCATTCCTAAGGTTACAGCACCATAACTCTTAATTGATCCAACTAAAACCAGGGAACGAAAAATTAAATTTCCAGAAATACCATCCGGTGCTAAAATTAAATTACATCTATCTTTTACTGCTTTTTCTATTAATATGTAATAGTGCTTTACCGGGTATTTATTTTTTATGATGGAGGTTAGATGTTTTCCTTCCTCAATCGATTGGTCAATTTGGGGACTTCTACCAACGTCCTGGGATCTTCCACCAGATATAATGGCAACCTTGGGTTTTTTACCCATTAATTTTAAAAATTCACAGCACTGCTCCACCATATGTACCTTTTCTTCCAGATTTTTTCCCTCATCAATACCCACCGGGGCTAAAAGGAATTCATGGTTGTTAATTTTAATAAAAGAAGCGCGTATAATTTTATTTCCATATTCTCTTTTTATAGATAATATTATTGAGGAATCCAGGGAACCTCTAACTACTGCTCCTGTACGGGGGTCAGAAATCATTTCCATGAGTTGTTTTTCATTGTCCACCAGCCTGACTGGAAATTTAACACTTTGAGCGGCATCTACAATTTCCTGGTTTTTCCCTACACCTGCGACTATTACCTTCATTAAATTCACTTTAATTATTTATTATTTATTTAATTTTAGTATAAATTTGTATTTTTACTTATTTTTTATAAAATTTAAAATTTTAACCTTAAATATGATTTCCGAGATATCTGTATCACTATTATTATGTTAACTGTTTTAAAATTTAGATTTTCTAAAACCAGGTGGTTTTTAGATATTTCGTATTTTATTTAATTTTCCTACTATCTTATCCTTTTCAAATTGGGTAGGTAAATTATAAGTTTATATATTAATAAGAACATTTAATATATATCTGATTTAGGATTACCTAATTAATATTAAAATTATTTAAATTAATATTAAATTAGCTTATTATACGTTATTGCAGGTTACTACTATTGAATGCAATAATGAACTCTAAAATTTTTAAAATTAATGAAAAATAAGGTTATAGTATGGAAAAAAAGGATTTTGTAATAATATTTTTATTTTTAGCCATAGTGGGCCTTTCTATATTGGCTTTTCAAGCGTATGCTTCCAGCACATATGATGTGACTAAGGGCGAAACTAAAATACTTCTTTTAGCGGTTGACCCCGGTGAACCCCGGCCAGGACCTGGAGCGGTTGACATGGCATTTGTACTTACTCTTAATGAGGGAGATATAACTAATGTATTATCTGTCTATCCTTTCCAAATGGCTCATCCCACTGCTACACCTCCTCCTGAGTTGAGAAGCATGGGTTTGGATAAACATTTACTCCATGATTCCCTCTGGGACGCAGATGTAGAAAAAGGCGCAAAATTAGCTCAAGAAATTGTGGAAGCCAATACTGGTGAAAAAACAGATATTGTGGTTATAATGACACCTGATGCTGTTGATAGCTTTTTAAATGTAGCAGGCCCGGTTATTATACCGGGTTATGGTGAGGTCTCAGGAAATTCTCTAACTTTTTTACGTGAAGCTCAATCTGCGGGGGCATCAAGGGGTGCTGTTCTGGAATCCCTAATGAAAGCGGTAGCCAGTACAGCCAACGATGAAAGTAAATATTTAACACTGGTTCAGGTGGGAATTACCCAGTATGCCCAGGGAAACATAATTGTTGTTCCCCAGGGTGCATTTATTCAGTTCTTAATTTCCACGGGACTGGATCCTAAAAATATTTAATTTTTCTTTTTTACTAATTCTCTTTTTTAATATAAATCATATATTTCAATAGAATATAGTTAATTATTAATAGTAAAAATATAATATTATCTAGTAGATTATAAAACTAAATAATATTGTGTTTTTAAAGGGAATGTTTACACATGCATTTACCTGTTAAAGGGGCCTTGGGGGGATTTTTGTGGTCTCAAATGAGATAAACCAAATTCTATCAAATTATAAAGGACATGAAATATCGGCCGATGGATATTTAGTTTGTGAAGACTGTAATGGGTATTACCAGCTTCAGCAAGGAGAATCACCATCTGATTTTGATTTTTGTGAATGTGGGGGTCAATTGTTTTACTATGCTGATATGGGAGAATTCAGTAATTTCGGTCAGGATGAAACTGATTCAATTCCTTTAGAATCCGAAGAAGTTAATAAACTTATTTCTAATCTAAAGAATAAGGCTGAAAAACGGAAAAAATTATTTGAAGAGCTATCCAAAAAAGTTGAAATTCAGGAAGAGCTTTTAAATGAAATCCAGGAAGGAAAATGGCATTTATGGGAGGGAATAGCCCAAAAAAATATTCAAAATGATGTACAGGATCAAAAAAGGTTAATAAGGGACATCATTGAACAGGAAAATACTGATTTGTATGATGAGGAAGACTTAATCGATACTATTATGACTGAAGAAGCTAAATTAATGAGTCATATTAAAAATAAAAGGCAAAATATCCGTAGATCAAGATCATGGAGTGAAAAAAGTTCACTTAAAGGCCAGGACTTTATTAAAAAGTGGGATAATGACTACGTGGGGGTAAATCTAAATTTTATCCGTTTAATATCTCTATTCATAATATTTTTAATTATACTGGGGTTCATATATCTGTTCTTTATCTGGATATGGACTTAAAATTCATTAAAAAATTAGATAAACCCTTTTTTTATAATTTACCCAAATATCTCTTTTTATTAATTAATAATTGGTGCAGAAAATCCCATATTCTCGGGCTATAAAAAAATATATTATAATTTTATTCCCGCTGTAAAAAATAAATATAGATAAAAAATATTAATCCACAACTATTTTCAGTGCGGATTCCATCTTTTCTAGTGTTTCATCCAGATCTTCTTTTTGGTGAGCCTGGGATAGGAAACAACACTCAAACTGAGAAGGAGGAATAAAAACCCCATTTAAGAGCAGATTATTGAAATAAGTGCTGAATTTTCCAGTATCTGATTTTTTAGCGTCCTGGTAATTATGAACTTTCTTAGAACTAAAGTATATCTGAAACATGGATCCTAAACCTACCAGATTAAAGTCCATATTATTATCTTCCAGTATTGCCTGAATTCCATCACGCAAATACTTACCCTTTTCATTCAAATCCCTGTAAAAAGAACTATCTAACTCTTTTAAAGTATTCAAACCTGCAGTTATTGAAATGGGATTACCATTAAATGTACCTGCCTGATAAACACTTCCACAGGGAGAAATAAATTCCATTATCTCTCTAGATCCAGCAAAAGCACCCATGGGGAAACCACCACCAATTATTTTACCCATGGTAACTAAATCCGGAATTATTCCATAATATTCCTGAGCCCCTCCCTCAGAAAGCCTGAAACCAGTGATAACTTCATCAAATATAAGAAGTATATCATTTTCAGCAGTGATTTCTCTTAAAAATTTTAAATATCCTTGGCGGGGTTCTATGCAACCAATATTGGCCATCACAGGCTCCATGATGATGGCGGCAATATCTGAGCCCTGATTGGCAATTAACTCCCTTACATATTCTTCATTATTAAATGGGGCAGATAAAGTATTTTTAGTAGTATCTTCTGGAACACCTGGTGAATCAGGTAAACATGCTGCTCCTGCTCCTGATTTTACCAGAACATAATCATGAGCGCCGTGATATGATCCTTCAAATTTAACAATCTTATTTTTACCAGTAAATGCCCTTGCTAATCGGATAGCACTCATGGTAGCTTCTGTCCCTGAATTCACAAATCTCACCATGTCAGCACAGGGTACCTTATCAACCACCATCCGGGCTAAATCAATTTCCTTTTTTGTGGGAACCCCGTAAGTGGTACCTTTTTGCATCTGACTGTAAACGGAATTTATTATCTTTTCAGGGCTATGGCCTAAAATAAGAGGGCCATATCCCAGACAGTAATCAATGTACTCTTTTCCATCCACATCCCATAAACGGGATCCTTTACCTTTTTTGGCAAAAAAGGGGTACGGTTGGAATGCCCTTACTGGAGAACTAACACCTCCTGGTAAAAAATTTCGTGACTCATTAAATAAATTTTCAGATTTCATCAGGCTTCCTCCTCATAAATTATCCTTACTTAACTGTATTAAAGAATTCACTGCAGCTACGGCTACAGGTGTTCCTCCTTTAGGTCCTTTAGTAATAATGTGGGGAATTTGAGTATCTTTTAAAGCATCTTTAGACTCAGCAGCTCCAACAAACCCTACTGGAACTCCAACAACAGATTCAATATCCATTATTCCTTCTTCTACCAATTCAATCACTTTATAAAGTGCGGTAGGTGCATTACCAATGGCTACTATTCCTTTAAATCCACATTCTGCAGCATACTCGATAGCCGCCGCCGCCCGCGTAATACCTTGTTTTTTGGCCATTTTGATAGTTTCAGGATGGTTAATAAAACATTTAACTTCTCCGGAATAATTATTTATCCCTGCACGAACCATATTTATATCTGTTAGAATGTCTTTTCCATTTTCAATGGATTCTATGCTGCATTCCACAAAATCAGAACTTATGTGACAAAGTTCTGCATATTCCACATCAGCGGTGGAGTGGACTATTCTCTCTACAATAGATTTTTCTTCAGGAGATAAGTGGTCTATTTTATCACTTATCAACGATCTTACTATTTCTCTGCTTTTCAGGGCAATATCCTGGCCCTGTTTAGTGGATGCACCCATAAACATTATATCACTTTTAGTTATTTACAATCAGGCAAAACTATAGTTAATATCTTAAAATTTCCTTTATAGAATTAACAACCTACTGCTTTATATTTTTTTCATATATTCTTTACTTTTTATTAAATCTAAATACCTGAATTTGTAAAAAAATCTGGAGAGAATATAGTTCTACAAAGTTTTTTTTAAATTAAAAACAATAGCCTTAAAAAAATCTAAAGGATACTATGGCCAAGAATTAATGTGGATGTTTAAATTTTTAGAGTTTTCTTCGACCACAAAGTTTCAGGTGATTTTAATTAATGAAAAAATTAGAAAAAAGTATTTCCCCGAGGGGGTGGGGTTTCCTGGATTTAAGGAGTCAATCTGCGCCTATCTCTGGGGAATAGAACAGTTTCTCTAATATTATTTACACCAGTCAGGGTCATATTGAATCTTTCTGCACCTAAACCCCATCCTGCATGAGGTGGCATTCCATATTCGAATGCAGCTAGGTATTTTTCAAATGAAGCGGGATTTAAGCCCTGATTTTTTATTCTCTCCACCAATAAATCATGTTTATGCACTCGCATAGCCCCTGATGAAATTTCAAGATCCTTATACATCAAATCAAAAGCAAAACTTTTTTCAGGATTTTTTTCATCAGGCATTACATAGAATGGCTTAATGGCAGTGGGCCAATCAGTTATGAAATAGTATCCTTCCATAATTTCACCCAGGGCCTTTTCAGATGCCCGGGACATATCTTCGCCATGCTCCAGAGCCACTCCATGGGAATTGACCATATCCACCATATCATCATAACTAAGCCTTTCAAATGGAAGAGAAGGAATTTCCATTTCACGCCCTAAAACATCTAGATCGTCCTGACAATGGGTTTTAACATCAGTTATAGATTGAACTACCAGTTTTTCCAGAATATTCATTACATCTTCATGATTCATAAAAGAAGCCTCGATATCAATGGATATTACTTCATTGAGGTGTCTTAGAGTATCATGCTCTTCAGCCCGGAATATAGGGGCAATTTCATAAACTCGATCAAAACCAGCAGACATCATTATTTGTTTATAAAGCTGGGGACTTTGACCTAAAAAGGCTTCTCTTTCAAAGTAGGTAATGGGGAAAAGTTCAGTACCGCCTTCTGTTGCAGATGCCACTAATTTAGGCGTATTGATTTCTAAAAATTCATTTTGTTCCAGGAAAACCCGTATGGAATGCAACATCCTGCTTTTAATCTTAAATATGGCACTAACTGCTGGTTTACGTATGTCTAAGAATCGGGAATCAAGACGAGTATCTATTTCGGCCCTAACCTTTTCGGTGGGATCCAAAGGTAAAGGCTGTTTAGATTCATTTAAAAGATTTAAAGAGAGGGGTATGAGTTCCACGCCACCTGGTGCTTTAGGTGATTCCTGTACAGTTCCTTTTATTGCAATAACGGATTCTTTTTTAATCTTTCTTAAATCTTCAAAGATTTCTTTTTCAATTTTTTTGCTGGGTGCAGTGATTTGTATGGTTCCGTCTCGATCTCTTAATAATACGAATATTATTCCACCTAAATCCCTTATTTCATGAGTCCATCCCATTACCGTTATTTCCTGTCCATTCATTTCAGGGTTCACATCACGGGAATAATGGGTTCTTCTCCAATCTAATGAGTTTATCAATGTTATTCACCTCAATCCTTTGATTTCATTTTTAATTAATAAAGCTAATTATTTAAAATAAAAAAACTCTGAATTATTTTTTATTCAATCTTATTTTAAAAGATTCAGAGTGAGCATAAAGGCCTTCATATTCGGCTAATGGCACAACCACATCTTTCAGACTATTTAATCCTTCCGGGCTCAATCTTTGCACCGTTGGTTTTTTGATGAAAGATTCTGTAGAAAGACCAGAATACATTTTAGCACATCCCGCAGTGGGTAAAACATGGTTGGTTCCAGAACCATAATCGCCAGCAGAAACTGGAGTTAGTTCACCTAAAAATATAGAACCGGCGTTATTTATCTCAGTTAAAACACTCTCTGGATTTTTGGTCATTATAATCAGGTGTTCCGGGGCATATTCATTGGAAAAATTGATAGATTCTTCCAGGGATTTTGTAATAATTATTTTCCCATACTTCTCCAGAGATTCTTCTATTATATTGCTTCTTTCCATGTATTTAATATTTGTGTGGACCATTTCCTGTATATTTTTAGCCAGGCTGCTATTGGTAGTTACCAGTACACAGGAAGAGTTAGGATCGTGTTCTGCCTGGGCCAGAAGATCATAAGTAATATATTCTGGATTTGAATATTCATCAGCTATAATCAATACTTCAGAAGGACCAGCTGGAAAATCAATATCCACTTCACCATATACCAGCTTCTTGGCGGCTGTTACAAAAATATTTCCCGGTCCTACAATTTTATCCACAGGTTTAATACTTTCTGTTCCATAGGCCAGAGCAGCAATGGCCTGGGCACCCCCTACTTTATATATTTCATCTGCCCCGGCTATATCAGCGGCGACCAGCACGGCATCACTTACCGTACCATCTGACTGAGGTGGCGTACAGCAAACTATTCTTTTTACACCGGCTATTTTAGCAGGAATAACGGTCATTAATATGGTGGAGGGATAAACTGCTCTTCCACCAGGTATATAACACCCTGCATTTTCAATCGGCCTTATTATCTGACCGGTTTTAATTCCAGAATCCACTTCCATGAACCATTCTGATGGGACCTGTGCCTGGTGGAATTTTTTTATGTTCCGGGCTGCTTTTTTCAATGATTCAATAATCTCAGGCTTTAGATTATTGTAACTGTGATCTATCTCTTTTTTAGAGACCTTGAAATTTTTTAGATCTACCTTATCAAATTTACTGGTGTAATACTCTAGAGCAAGGTCTCCTCCAGATTGAACCTTATGGATTATGGATTGAACATCATTTATGATATGATTAACGTCTATTTGGGATCTTTGCACCAGCTCTCTGATTTTTTCTTTTTTAAATTCTACAATTTCCATTTAATCCCCTCAGATGGTTATTTAATATTGTTTTTTTTGTTTTTATAACATTAACCAGGATAAATTTAGATTTTTTTAAACTTGAAATATTTTTTCGTATTATTTTTATTCATATGCCGACTTATCAGGGTTTAGAAATTATACTGATATTAAATCTTGACACAGGTTAGTTATAATATTATTTTTCTTACATTATTTCTGATTTTTTAATTTTTCAAATAAATTAATTAATTTAAATCAGTTTTAATAGTATATATTTGTTATAATTGATTAATATGCATTCAATTTGTTATCAAAGAAAAACTAAAACTCCATTTATTTTTTTAAGAATTAAATAATTGAATTTTAATTATTAACTATTACTGTATATTTAGTAAGAGAAAAACTTATCTTATAGTGTTCACATAAAGCATGGATAGCCCCTTATAGACTATAACTTTAAAAAATTTTAGAATTGTGAGCTTTAATTTTTAATTATTCAAAACTTAGATATATATACGATAGGATTTAATTTCTATTTAGGAGAAGAGGTTGGTACCCATGTATAAGGATGAAATGATACAACTCCATCAATTTTTGGTATATGTTTTAAAATATCTGGAAAACGGTTATGAGATTAAAAGTGAATGTGAAGAATACATTTCTCTAAATATTAGTCCTCATCATATTCACAGAACTAAAGCAGAGCATAAATATACTATTTTTGTTTTATCCAGCGCAATATCTGAGATTATTGCCAAGGAAAACGCTGGAACTCTCCCTTCTAATGTGGTAAACGGCCTATCAGAATTGGCTAAAAGATCACGAAAAGAGTTAATAAAAGTTGATTTTCAAATAGAAGCCAAATAAACTTATTATAATACTGACACATTTCATCCGAGTATTATTTAATTTAAATATCCTATCCGATTTATATATTTTTTTAATTATTATGTGGATATTTATTTATTCCTTATTTTAAACCTGTAATATTCCACCATAAATTATTAATTACATCCTGATCTAATTCTTGATTATACAAGGGATGAATGTGGTTATACTTAATTTTGTATAAAGGAGCAATCAAAATGACAAGTTTAAAAAAAGTAGTATGTCTGGTGGATGGTGAACATTATTTACCCGTAACCAAATCGGCCATTGATTTACTGGATAGCATAGAACACATGGAAGTGGTGTCCGTAATTTTCATTGGAGGCACAGAAAAATTAAGATCTGGGTCTGAAGAGGAATATGCCGAACTCATGGGACGACCAGTATACTTTGGACCACACACTGATGAAATACCCTATGATCTTATCCGTGATATGGTGGAAAAGTATCAGCCAGATTTAGTAATGGATTTGAGTGATGAACCCGTCCTGGATTATACTAAAAGATTTAAAATTGCTTCAGTGGTATTAGGCCAGGGAGTTACTTATGAGGGTCCTGACTTTAAATTTGACCCCTTAACTCAATACGATGTACTTAAAAAACCCTCTCTAAAAATTTTAGGGACGGGAAAAAGAATAGGTAAGACAGCTGTTTCAGCTTATGCTGCCCGGGTAATCAATAATAATAATTATAACCCCTGTGTGGTTGCCATGGGTCGGGGAGGCCCAGAAGAACCGGAAATTGTTCAGGGAGATAAAATTGAAATCACACCTCAATTTTTGATGGAGCAATCAGATAAAGGAGTCCATGCCGCTTCAGATCATTGGGAAGGTGCATTAATGAGTCGTATATTGACTATCGGATGCCGTAGATGTGGTGGTGGTATGGGTGGAGATGTATTCATCACCAACATGAAAAAAGGAGCTGAACTAGCCAATACGGTGAATGCAGAATTTTTAATTATGGAGGGTAGTGGTGCTGCTATTCCCCCTATAAAAACTGATAAAGAAATAGTCTTGGTGGGTGTAAATCAACCACTTATGAATATAGAAAACTTCCTGGGCCCCTTTAGAATAGGCCTGGCCGATCTGGTGGTATTGACCATGTGCGAAGAGCCCATGGCCAGTGAAGATAAAATAAACCACGTTATACAACTGGTTAAAGAAATTAATCCTGATGCCAAAATTATCCCCACTGTATTTAGACCAAAACCCTTGGGGGACATCCAGAATAAAAATGTCTTATTTGCCACCACCGCTCCAGATTCTGTAAAAAAGGTTTTAGTAGATCATTTAGAATCAGAATATGGATGTAAAGTAAT
>CAMYKT010000024.1 GCA_947259185.1 uncultured Methanobacteriaceae archaeon | reverse complement strand
CATAAATATATAATCTTGCAATTCAAAAAGGAATAATAAGCATTTTCATAGAATCTGGCGCCATAGTGTGCAATCCTGGCTGTGGGCCGTGTTTAGGGGCTCATATGGGGGTTTTAGCCCCTGAAGAAGTAAGCATATCCACCACCAACCGTAATTTCAAGGGACGTATGGGTGACCCTGAATCAGAAGTTTACCTGGCAAATCCGGCAGTGGTTGCCTCTTCAGCAATCAAAGGGGAGATATCTGATCCTTCAGATTTTATTAAATAAAACACCTTTATTACATTTAGAATTATATCTAATCCTAGTTTTCTTTATTAAAGGGGGAAGTTAATGGATATTAATGTAATGGACGAAGTCAATCGACTGGAAAAAATTATGGGCACGTTGTCCAATACTCAAAAGATTCTTTTGTCTACAGATGGTTCGGTGACCACTATTCTGGATGTTTTGACCGGTGGAAGAGTTAATATAAAAACACTAACTCAGGAATTCATCCCGGCAGATCATAAAATATCCCGGGAACTGGCCATTGCTCAGGGGGATACAGTTAACTATAGAGTGGTAGTTATTGGCAGTAATGAGCCATTAATACATGCTATTTCGTATATTCCCATAAATAGAATTGATAATGATTTTAAAGAGGATATTATCCGGGCAGATATTCCCATTGGAAGAATTTTAAAAAAACATCAAGTGGAATCTCGCCGTGAAATTAAATCAGTGCAACTGGAAGAACCCTCCGTGGATTTAAAAACAATTTTCAACACGGATTCCATGATGCTTACCAGAACTTATAACATCATTCGTAATGATGAAATCCTCATTAGAATCAAAGAAACTTTTCCAGTAACTCTTTTTGATAAATAATCTGGTGTTAGGCATGGGAGTAAAATTTAAAGATATTATTTCTGCGAAAAAAATTACCATTAAAGATTTAGATGGTAAAATAGTGGCTATTGATGCAGCTAATAGTTTATATCAGTTTTTATCCAGCATACGACAAAGAGATGGTACTCCTCTCATGGATGAGAGTGGAAGAGTAACTTCTCACTTGAGTGGGATACTTTACCGGACTTCTGCAATGGTAGAAAAAGGTATAAAACCGGCATTTATTTTTGATGGTGTTTCTCACCAACTGAAAGGAGAAACTATTAGTAAGAGGATTGAAGTTCGTCGAGAATCTGAACAAAAATGGAAGACTGCTTTGGAAAGGGGTGAAATTGAAGAGGCCCGTAAATTTGCTGTTAGATCATCAAGAATGTCATCTGAAATAGTCAAAAGTTCAAAAAAACTCTTAAATTTAATGGGAATGCCTGTTATTCAAGCTGTTAGTGAAGGTGAAGCTCAAGCATCTTATATGGTCCAAAAAGGAGATGCATGGGCAGTAGCTTCTCAGGATTATGATTGTTTATTGTTTGGAGCTCCCCGGGTGGTAAGAAATCTCACTATAAGTGGCAATTTAGCCGATCCTGAGCTTTTGGAACTGGATAGTATCCTGAAACATTTAGAAATTTCCAGAGAACAGCTTATAGACGTTGCCTTGCTGGTTGGAACTGATTTTAACCCGGGCATTAAGGGCATAGGTGCTAAAAAAGGTATTAAACTAATAAAGAGCAATCAAAATCTGATTAATGCCATTGAAAATTTAAACCTGGATCTGGAATCAGATCCTCATGTATTAAGGGATATTTTTTTAAAGCCAGAACTTATGGATGATTATGAATTAAAATGGCATGCTCCTGATGAAGAAGGGGTTATTGATTTTTTATGTGGAGAACATAGTTTTTCAGAAGAAAGAGTTGCAGGGGCCATTAAAAAACTAAAAAATCTGGATAGCACTCAAAAAAGCCTGGAAGACTGGTTTTAATAAGACGTTTAAAAACCTATTTCACTTTTCAAACTTTTTATTATTTAAAGGGATTAAATCCAAGGCATTTTCATAAAAATCGTGTTTTTTGAGGTAATCCACAAATCTAGTATAAGTTGGATGGCTGCATAATGTAGAAGAATCTCCTATAATAATTAATTTTCTTTTTGCTCGGGTTAAGCTCACATTGAGTCTCCTTAAATCCTTTAAAAATCCTATTTCTCTTTTTGCATTGCTTCTTACCAGAGATATTATAACTATTTCTTTTTCCCTGCCCTGAAATCCATCAACAGTGTGCACCTCGGCAGGGGTGTGGGGGCTGATTAGTTTGACCTGTTCATTGTAGGGGCTGATAATACCTATATCTTCTGACTTTATACCACTTTTTATCATCATATTCGCGATTATAGTGGTCATGTCTCCTTCTATAATATTTTTTATTGAAGTTGAGCCTTTGGATCGTTTTTCATAATGATGAGGTAGATTGAGGGTATCTACAAATAACAAAGGCTGCGGCCTTAAAATCTTTTTTATTAAAGTCTCAAATTTTTTATTTATGGCTGTATTTTCGTCTGGATTTTTTAATCCCAGATCAGCAATATTAATTTTTTTCACTTTTCCTGAAGCCTTAATTCCCTTTTCATAAAATTCTTGATTGGGGAATTGCATTAATACCGGATTCATTCGGTACTGTATATTTAACATGTGTGATTTTTCAGGATAAATTCGGATTAACCCCTCAAACAGAGTTTTTTCTAAGGGCTTGCATTGGGGGTTTAATATGGTGGGAGGTAGTTGACGATGATCTCCAGCTAAAATAAATCTTCTAGCTTTAGAAAGAGGTATGAGGATACTGGGTATGGTACTTTGAGATGCTTCATCCACTACCACCACCTGAAACTTAATGCCTTTTATATAATCAAGTGCAGCAGATGAATTGGTGCATAAAACCACTTCACTTTTTTTAATAATGTCTGCTACCATATCGGATTCTATCTTTCGAATATTAAGGTGGTACTCTTCCACCTTTTTATTCAATTCTATCCATCGGGCCATGGATATTATCACATTAGGTGATATTCCCCTAATACCTCTTCTTTTTACTGCATTTAACAGTATTTGAGTGTCACTTAAACCTCTCCTTAATGCGGGGGAAGGTTTATGGTTTTGGTCCCTTTTAACTATTATTTTTTCAATTTCTTTTTTAATTCCTATTATTTTAGAGTGCTGGGGATGATTTTCAAGTTTATAGGCCAGGGTTTTTTCTATATTTTTACGGGATACTCTTTGGGGATGGCCCAGACGCACAGAATTTATATGGTCCTCTAAGCCTTCAACCAGGTTGTCCACTGCGGTATTGCTTTCTGCAGTAGCCAGTACTTTATTACCTTTTTTTACTTCTTGAACAATCATTTCTTGCAGTGTTCTGGTTTTACCAGTTCCAAAGGGTCCATGTATTAAAAAAAAATCATCACTGGCCATTGCCCTGGAAATAGCAATTTTTTGGGAGTGATTAAGATTTTTATCAATATTCATTGAATTTAATGATTTAGTTACTTTAATAGAATGGGATTTTTCATTATTCAAGAAAAATTGCAGGGCTTTTTTGGTGGGGAGGTTCATTTTTTCCAGATTTTCTATCATTCTCCGGAAAGTTATATCATTAACATATAAATCAAGACGGATTTCTTTTAAAGCCCACTGGGGGACTTTTTCCAGGGCCACTATAATGAAACGGCTTCCTTTTTCAGTCACAGTTCCGGTCAGTTTACTTTTAGCAGGGTCTCCCCTACTTATAAGTACCAGATCCCCTGCATTTATTTCAGTTTTGAATTTAGATTTTCTCCCATATTTTACCAGATTGAAACCTAATTCCTGTCCGGCTATTTTTCCATTAAGATGGTTTATAGCCCGGCCTAATTTTTCTCTTTTTTGGGCAGAGAAATATTTAATCTCCCTTAGCATGGCATCTATTTCTGCTTTTTTTTCTAATTCCACCAGATTAATTAGATGCGTTATATAATGCTCAATACTAATTTTTCCCACTCCTACTAAAAAAAATCAGGTTTTAAAATTAAAAAGGAGGGTATTCTCCAAAAAAATCACGGGCATATTTCCGGGCCGTTGCCACCTGCTCTGGATACTTCTTAATCATTTTTTTTTCCAGATTATTCCTATTGCTGGAACCGGCCAGGGTTTTTAATAGTTTGGTATATACTTCTAGTGATAAGTTAAGATTAGGAGAATGTCTTAAATCCTCATAACTATTTTCTTTATAAATACAGGGCATTTCCAGGGTTAAACAGACATCTTCTCTTTTAAATAAACTGGTGCGTATATGGGGTGAGACTGAACCAATTAGTACTCCTTTTTCCAGCTCTATTAAGGGGGGGACTCCTATTGTTTTCTGACGTTTGAGGTCGGTTAATTTATTATAACTGTCATACCGGTAGCAATGGGGTTCCACATAAATTTCGGGTTTATAACGGCTTATCAGTCCCACTATATATTTCCCTAAGGGGGTATGGTAGTATCCTTTATCCAGGGTGGAAATGTATTTAGTTGCATCACAATTGTATATTATCAGCTTTCCCTTTTTCACATCAGCGCTTTGAATTTTTTTTAAGGCATGGATTGTAGTTAAACCTTCTTTACCATGCACACCACCTACAAAAAGCCTTACAGGACCCTTTCCTTTATCAATAAGGCGGAAAAAACTCATTATAGTCTCCGGTAATTCTTTTATAAGTTTAATTAAAGAAGATATTTAGGTTCCTTCATCCCAATTGTTTAAATATTCTATTTGGCGGAAACTTAATTCATCAATCTCCAATCCCATGGCTTTAAGTTTTAACCGGGCTATATGAAGGTCAATTTCATCAGGGGCCCTTAATACTCCTGGACTCACCTTCTCGTCTAGCAAGTACTTTGCAGAAAGAGCTTGCATGGAGAAACTAAGATCCATGATTTCTGCAGGGTGTCCCTGAGCTTTTTCAGTAGCTAAATTAACCAGACGACCTTCCGCCATTAGATAAAATCGTCTTCCATCCTTCATTAAAAACTCTTCAATATCTTCTTTAACTTTTTCATGGGACTGGCAAATTTCCACCAGATTATCACGATTGATTTCCACATTGAAGTGTCCGGAATTAGCCATGATGCAACCGTCTTTCATATTCTGGAAATCTTCTCCAGAGACCACATCAATGTTTCCAGTGGCAGTAATCAGTATATCCGCGTGTTTTACTGCTTCTAAAACTTTCATTACTCTAAATCCATCCATCTTCGCTTCCAGTGCCCTTATAGGATCAATTTCAGTTACTATTACATTTGCTCCCAGACCTGAGGCGCGCATGGCGATTCCACGACCACACCATCCGTATCCACAAACTACGGTAGTTTTACCGGCAATAAGCATGTTGGTAGCACCCATAATAGAATCAAAGGTGGACTGTCCGGTACCATATCTGTTATCAAACAAATATTTGGTATAGGCATCATTTACTGCCATAACTGGAAATTCAAGTGCATTATCTTTGGCCATGGCTTTTAATCGGTGAATTCCTGTGGTGGTTTCTTCACAAGCACCTTTTAAATTTTCAATAAGTTCCCTTCGCTCTCTATGAACCAAAAATATCATATCTGCCCCGTCATCAATAAGAATGTCCGGCTGGTGGTCTAATACCCGGTGTATGTTCTGATAGTATTCTTCATTATTCTCCCCTCTCCAACCATACATATTTAATCCCAAAGCAGCACCGGCTGCAGTGGCATCATCCTGGGTTGATAATGGATTACATCCGGTCATAGCTACTTCTGCCCCTCCTGCTTGAAGTGTGAGGCCTAGATTTATAGTTTTAGGTTCTAAATGTAAGCAGGAAGCAATAGTAATCCCTTCAAAAGGCCGGGTTTTTTCAAATTCTTTTTTAATATGCTCCAGAACCGGCATATGATTCTGAACCCATTTTATCTTTTTTTTACCCTGAGGCGCCAGGGACATGTCTTTTACTTCATAGGGCATTATATCACCATTTATTTACAATAACCATGTGAATATGTTCATCATTACAATATTAATTTAAACAGTTAATTAACTTGAATTATTTAATTTATAACTATTAAAAATTTCTTAATTATACACTGCTTTGAAAAGTCAGATTAATATAACTTTGTTCTTAATAATCTGGCAGATTAAGTTAATTAATCAAATAATAATTAAAAATAGGATTTTAAATTTAATCAGGCAATTATCAATATTTTTCTCATTTTAAAAAATAAGAAATGAAGAGATATTTTAAGAAATGATCTCTTCTTATAAATCAACTAATTTAATGGTACTGCACCAGATCTTCTTCTCCATATTTAGGCTTAACCTTTTCCATGGCTTTTTTGAAATATTTCATTTCAACAGTTTCCGCTTCTAAATTATCCCTTAAAGTAAGCATGGCGGCTTCTCTACATACAGATTCAATATCTGCACCGACATATCCTTCTGTTTTCTGGGCAAGTTTTTTAATATCCACGTCATCTGCCAGAGGCATTTTTTTAGTATGCACTTTGAAAATTGCCAGCCTAGCATCTTCATCTGGATCCTCTACTTTAACATGCCTATCAAACCTACCAGGTCTTAAAAGTGCTGCATCAAGCATATCTGGTCGATTTGTAGCGGCCACAACTGCTACATCCTGCAATTCTTCCAGACCATCAATTTCCGTTAGTAACTGATTCACCACCCTTTGAGTCACTCCAGAATCTGAACTGGAACCACTACGGGTGGAGGCGATGGAGTCTATTTCATCAAAGAATATGACGGTAGGGGCGGTTTGTCTGGCCTTACGGAATACTTCCCTGACACCTTTTTCAGATTCACCTACCCATTTAGAAAGTAGTTCTGGGCCTTTAACTGCTATGAAATTGGATTGACTTTCATTGGCCACGGCTTTTGCCAGTAATGTTTTACCCGTTCCAGGGGAACCGTAAATTAGAACTCCTTTAGGTGGACGCACTCCAAACTTTTCAAAGCTTTCAGGGTACTTAAGGGGCCATTCCACGGCTTCTTGTAGTTCCTGTTTGGCACTTTGAAGACCTCCAATATCATCCCATTTGATATCAGGGACTTGAACCAGCACTTCTCTTAAAGCAGATGGTTGAATTTCTTTAAGAGCCTCTTTAAAGTCAGATTTATTTACAATCATCTTCTTTAAGGTCTCTTTTGGAATTTCTTCATCTGCTTTTATGTCGGGCAATACTCTGCGTAAAACACGCATGGCGGACTCTTTACAAAGAGATTCAAGGTCTGCTCCAACAAATCCATGGGTAATCTCTGCTATCTCATCCAGATCCACGTTATCATCCAGAGGCATACCTCTGGTGTGTATCTGGAGGACTTCATTCCTCTCTTCTTTATCAGGAACCCCTATCTCTATTTCCCTATCAAATCTTCCAGGTCTTCTTAAGGCCATATCCAGTGCATCTGGTCGGTTAGTAGCACCAATTACCACAACCTGACCTCTAGACTTTAGGCCATCCATTAAGGTCAGTAACTGGGCTACGATTCTTCTTTCTACCTCTCCACTAACTTCTTCTCTTTTTGGGGCAATAGCATCTAGTTCATCAATAAATATGATGGAAGGAGCATTTTCTTCCCCTTCTTCAAAGAACTCCCTTAACCTCTCTTCAGATCCACCCACATATTTACTCATAATCTCCGGACCGTTGATGGTTATAAAATGTGCATCACTTTCATTGGCCACGGCTTTTGCCAGTAATGTTTTACCCGTTCCAGGTGGTCCATGCATCAGTACACCTTTGGGTGGGGAAATTCCCAGCCTTTCAAATAGTTCTGGTCGTTTCAAGGGGATTTCTATCATTTCCCTTACTTTTTTCACTTCTTCTTTGAGACCACCAATGTCCTCGTAGGTCACATCCACCAGATTTTTCACCCCTTCTATTTTAGATACATCCACCGGGCTGGTCTGGACCTCTACATCACTTTGGGGGGTTACTTTTACTACTCCGGCGGGTTTGGTGGAGACAACTGCCAGCTTTATCTCTCCTAGTGGCGAAACTTCACCCATTTCTCGGAAAAATTCGTCAAAAAGACCTCCTCGCACTGGTTTTTGTTGTCTAAAACCAGAGACGATAATATCACCCTGTGCCAGGGCTCGGTTAATAAAAGCAGACCTTACATCTCCTCTTATAATGATTTCTTGATCTACTGGGGCCAGTACAACTTTTTTTGCTTCTTTTACATCGGCTCTTTTAACATTCACTTCTTCTCCAATAGATGTTCCAGCATTTTTCCTCATGTATCCATCTATTCTGATTATTCCCAGACCGATATCTGATTGTGAGGATACTACTGTTGCTGCAGTAATTTTTTTCCCTTCTATTTCTATTATGTCTCCATCTAAAAGGTCTAATCTTTCCATACATGCTGGATCAATTCTTGCTATAGAACGACCTACATCTGATTGAGCTAAAGCCTCTGCAACTTTTAAATTCATGTTTTTATTTTCCATAAAACACCCCACTTTAGTTACTACTTGATTATTATTTATTATTTTTATTTGAAATAATTATTTGTACTAAATCCATTCTTTTAGTAAACTTTGGTTACTATAATAAAGAAGTAGTTTATAATATATAAAGGTTTCGGTAACTATTAATAAGATGTTATAAAAATTATAATTTAAACTAACCCCTGAGATGTATATAACATAAAAATAGGAAATTTAACTTATTATACAGAAAAAAATCTATAATCTATCTTATTTTGGCCCCAAAACCTTTCATCAGTTTTTCCACTTCTTTGATTTTAGTAATATCCAGGACCTTAATCCGAAAAGTCATGCTGACCATCCCTTCATTAATAGGGGGGCCATGATAGGTATCGAGGATCCTTACCTTGATTATACCATCTAATCTTTCTAAAACTGAACAAATGACTTTTGAATCACTTGAATTGGAAAAAACTGCAGAAATATCATATTCTCTACTCTCAAGATTATTTATTTTCCAATTCCACCTTTGAGATGAATTAAGAACTTCAATATTGGCAATTTTAAGCCGTATATTCCGTTTTCCTATTTTTAAAATGAGAAAATCAGGTTCAAGAGATTTCAAAATACCGATATGCACTTTACCGGAATAAATATGTCTTAATCCTACCTCTTTACCAATTGATTTTTTTAATCTAATTATTTCTTGATTTAAAGCAGATATGGCTTTATCTGATCTTCCAAGAGCGGCTTCCAAATCATTAAGGTTTTTAGCAGCTGAACTCATAGCTTCAACAAATTTATCCTGGTTTTTAACATTCAGGTCCTTTTCTAAATCCTGAACAGTTTTTATAAATGCACTGCGAGCTTTATCCGCGTAATGATTTTGTGTCTGGATGGAGTAAGCCAGATAAGGGTTTTGGGCCACTATCCGTGATATGGTATCCACCATTAAATTATAGATAGGACTGGCAAATTTCCGCGATTCTTTCACATCAACTTCCATCTGCTCAATAGTAGAAGCAATAGAAATATAAGCAAAATGAGTTAGCACCTGCACCACACTCATCATTTCATCATGCTTTTCAGGGGTGGTAACTAATACCCGAACTTTTTCATCTTCAAGGAAATTTAAAACCCTTCTAAACCACTCATTTTTTTGTAAGGGGGTTAAAACAATTACCTGACCTTCCAACGAACGAATACGGGGGCCAAACATGGGATGAGCTGGTAGAAAGTCCACTCCTTCTTTGGTTAATTCCTGCATTAAATAGGAGGGGGTTTCTTTAACTGAAGTAACATCCATAAGCAGGGAACCTTTTGTCATGGAAGGGGCCACTTCCCTGAGTACGTATTCAGTGTGTTCTATAGGTACTGCAATAATCACCACCTTACTCTGAGAAGCTGCTTTTTTATTATCCGGGCAATATTCCACACCTATTTTACGGGCAATTTTACTTCCGGAATCAGAATCACGGCTGGTAATAACTACTTCAAACTTTTTTGATTTTAAATACCTGGCTATCCACTTTCCCAGCCCCCTGGTACCGCCTATAATCGCAATCTTCATTTTTATCACAATTTAATAATATATTATAATCCTGCAATTAAATAGTTTATATGATGTTAATTACCAGGACCATCTCTGGCAACTTTAGTTGCTATATATCCTCCCAGGGCGCCCAGGGCCATGCTCAATAAACATATTAATGCCAATCCTACTAAAAAACCACCAAAATCAAAATTTACAAGTCCTGAAATTCGTGATGGTAATTCTGGATTTACTATAAATCCATATGAGAAGAATAAAACTCCTAAAATCAAAGAAGCAATTAAACCTACTGCGGTACTCCTTTCTTCATAATTGGTAAGATAGGTGGCTAAAAATCCAGTAAAAGTAAAGGTGAATATCGCATCTAAAAAAATCGAAAGAATAATTCCTGCAACAATACTCATGAAAACTGCAAAAGTGGAACTTTGATTGGCCATAGCATCATTACTCCTGTTTTTAAATCATATAAAACTTAAGGTACAGAATAAATTATGGTTCTGATAATATAATTATAGTATATTAAATCTAAGACTAATATTTAAGTCTATGAATACAGTTATAAGAATAACTTTTAACTAAACTCGGAATTACTAAATATTAATAAAAATTATTTAAAATAATAAATGCCTTTAAATTAACATTATTGGGCTAATTTATAAGGGAATGGATATTTGAAATCGGTTAAATGGGGCATTATAATGCGAATTACTTATCAGGATAAAAAAAGAGGAATCATAGAACTGATGCCTGAAACCCTGGATGATTTATGGCACTTATCTCATATAATTGAAGAGGGAGACCTATTATCTTCAAAAACAACTCGTAGAATTCAGGATACTACTGGAGATAAAATAAGGAGTGACCGTGGAATTAAAAAAACGTTTTATTTGGGGATAAGAGTAGAAACCATTAATTTTCACATGTATACTGGCCAATTGAGGACCACTGGAATAATTGTAAAAGGCCCGGAGGATCTGATCCCCTTAGGGTCTCACCATACTCTGGAAATAAAATTAAATGTGCCCATACGCATAAAGAAAAATAAATGGGGCAAATGGACTCTTAAAAGATTAAAACAGGCTATTGAATCTTCTAAAAAGTTATCTGCTATTATAATGGTTCTGGAAGATGATGTGGCTGATATGGGACTAATTCGCCAATATGGGGTGGAGTATTATGGTCCTATTGTGGGGAATATATCTGGAAAAAGAATTGTGGAAAAAGATAGAAGAAAAAATGTGATTAATTTTTATGAAAAGGTTGTTGATGCCCTAAAAAAATTTAAAGAAGTGCAGAATTTGCTTATTGCAGGGCCAGGATTTGTAAAAGGTGATTTCTATTCTTATTTAAAAGAAAAATATCCAAAAATTGCAAAGAATGCTATTTTAGAGAGTACTGGAACTGGGGGTAGAGTAGGAATAGCTGAAATTTTAAAAAAAGGTACTATCGAAAAGATGACTTCTGAAAACCGGGTAGCAGGTGAAATGAGATCTGTAAACAAAGTTCTGGAAGAAATTGCTAAATCATCCCCTAAAGTAGTTTATGGGAAAAAAATGGTTATTAATGCGGTAAATGCAGGGGCTGCAGAAGAATTACTTATTCTGGATAAACTGGTGCGCCAGGAAAACATGGAACAGGCTATGGACCTGGTGGAAAATATGAAGGGTAAAGTTACTATGGTAAGCAGTGAACATGAAGGTGGGAAACAACTGGAGGCTCTGGGTGGAATGGCCGCACTCTTAAGATATGGTATCAGATAATAAAAGCTATTTTAAAAAGTTACATACTTAATTGAATACTACTCTTTCACCCTTAAATTTTAAAAAAAGATGGAATTAAATAAATTGCACAGAATCACAGGATAAATAAAATGTATAACCAGATTATAGAAGCATTAATCTTATCCGCATCATTAAGCATTATTCTGGCTTTGCTATTGAGCAAACTGGGGGAAAAAAACAAGGCTGGAAATTTATATGTGATGGTAAGGGGAGGAACTCCTCGAGCAGTTGGTTTAGCGCCGTTTATCACTTTATTATTATTTTTACCATATCCCTTTAAATATTTAGTAGCGGTGATGGGGGTTTTGGCCTTTTTAGATGATGTTTTAGGCAGAAAAAAATCATCCAGAGTCCAGGTAGAATGGGGCCAGATTTTCCGGGGGATGGGTATGATTCTGGTTATGGTGATTGGTTACCCCTATCTTGGAATAGCAGCTATACTGGTTGCTTTAATGATTCAACCACTGAATATTGCAGACATGCAGCCTGGAACTGCATGTAGTAGTATAATAGTAATGTCATTACTGGTAATATTTTTAATGCTGTTCCAGGGCAACACCACCTATTTACTGGTTCCTTCCATATTGCTGGCGGTGTGTGTGGGATACGCTCCTTTAGATTATAAAGGGAAGGTTATGCTGGGTGAAGTGGGGAATCATTCTATGGCTATTGCCCTGGGTATATCTTTTTTCTTGTTAGGGGGCTTAACTGGATTGATAATAATGTTTTTGGTTAATGTTCTTTGGATAGCATTTATACGCCGTAAAAATCTCCAGAAATTCTTGGAAATGAAACTTTCAATTAAAAAACCAACATGGGGAGATTATTTTATGGATGTACTCACCGGTGGGGGCATGGGGGATTTAATTAGAAAAATAGTACTTAAGAACAAACAAATAATCATTAAAAATCCATTTTTGATTAAATTAGGTTTTAGGAGACTATTATATAATCCCTTTGCCTGTGAATAATCTTATTGATTTAAATTTTTCTCATTCTAATTATGGAAATAATCAGGGCCAGTGCAATTAAAAAACTAACTAAAAACCCTACTATTCCTAAATATGGAAAATTTTGGAGTATTAAAGCTTCATTAGGCATAATAACCAAAGAAGATCCAATTATGAGGGAGGATATTAGTAAAGCCATTGAGATACGGTTGGTAATTCTTTCCAGGGTTTCAGTAAACTTATCCAGGTCTTTGTGTTCCAGCTCCATTTTGAAATTACCCTTTTCCAGTCTCATTAGACTGCGAGTTATGCTCTGGGGCAAATCTCGATAGATATGTTCCATATTAATAAGGGCACTGGTAGTGTTATCTAACCTGCGCAGGGGATTTAAACGATCTTTAATAAGCCTTTTAACCATTTTTTTGGCTATATGTAAACCATTAAAATTAGGATCCAATCTTTGTCCCAGGTCTTCAGCCATACTCATTACCCTTCCCAGTAAAATAAAGTCCCGCGGAACTCTAATTTTATGTTTAACAAGTAAGGTGGGCATACTGAATTCACTCATTAGTTCACCCACCTGATTCATATCTGCCCCATAGTAACGATCCAGCAAATCCATAAGATCGTATTTGAGTGCTTCCATATCGGTACTATCTGATATCATATTCATGTACTGCAGCTGGTTTATCATCCCTTTGACATCATAGTTTACCATAAAAACAAAAAGTTCTGCTAAGTTATCTCTGAAATCCTGATCCAGGTTACCCATCATACCAAAATCTATAAAACAAAGTACATTGCCCTTTTGAACCAGTATATTTCCCGGGTGTGGATCGGCATGAAAAAACCCGTTTATAAATATTTGCTTGAAATAACATTCTGCCCCCCTTTCAGCTATGGTCCGGGCATTAAATTTTATTTCAGAATCAATAATTTCAGTTAGTTTGACCCCCTCCACATATTCCATAGTAAGAACCCGGAGTGTGGAAAACTCACGGTAAATTGCAGGGGCGTAAACTGTTTCATCATCCTCAAAAGAAGCCCGAAACCTTTCAGCATTATTTGCTTCCTGATTGTAATCAAGTTCTTTTTTTATGGCCCTTTCAAATTCATCCACAATTCCCGGCAGGTTATAATATTTCAGGCCAGGCATGCGCTGATCAACCATACCTGCCAGATAGCGCATGATGATTATATCCTTATTAATTTGATCCACTATACCAGGTCGTTGAACTTTTACCGCTACTCTTTCACCATTTTTTAGTAGGGCTTCATGAACCTGACCAATTGATGCAGAAGCAACAGGGACTTCTTTAAATTCTATAAATATTTCTTCAAATGTAGTATTTAATTCTTTTTCCAGTACTCTTTTCACTTCGACAAAATCAAAGGGCGTAGCTTCATCCTGCAATTTAGATAGTTCTTCTGCAATATCTTTACCTACCAGGTCAGGCCGGGTACTTAAAACCTGTCCCAACTTGACAAAACTGGTTCCTAACTCTTCCATAACCAGGCGAACTCTTTCCGGAACAGTACTATCAATTTCTTCTTCAGGATCCCTTAAATGCAGATTCAAAGTAAAAAATAACTTATTTCTCAGTCCTAAATCGTCCAGAACACTTCCAAACTGATATTTTGCCAGAACGCTAACAATTTCTTTGATTCTGTTCATATCTGGTCTTTTTGATTCAAATGGACTGAATTTCATATTAAATTAATATCTTCTTGATTAATATAATACTTTAGTTAGTGGGGGCTAATATTAAAATCATTTATATCCTATAAGTGGAATATTTTCACCAAACTCTAAATATATTTTAGCTGTATTTCAGCTAAAGTTGTAAACAATTTAAATGAATAAAAATTAATTAAACTACTAAATGAGTACTTAAATTAAATAAAATTAACTCATATTTTATGAAAAGTATTAAATACTTATTCCGGCAATTTATATCCATTAAATACTTATTTAATTCAGCTATATAATTAATTAAAAATTAAATAATCATTATTAACTGGAATATAGTTCCTATAATAGAGGTGTTTTAATGAAAGCATTACTCATGGTTACTGGTCGTGGAATGGGAGGCGATGCAGTTACGGCCCTTAATATTTCAAAAGCATTAACCAAAAAAGGAGTAAAATGTGAATTTGCATTGGATCGTAGTGCTCCTGGTATTCTAATGGAAAAAAACGGCATTAAATGGCACAAAATCCGTATACCTCAGGCAGGGGGACATGCTGCTACCAAACTTAAATTGACTAAAGCTGGTCTTAAAACTTCAATCGCTGCATTGGAGGCAGTAAAAGCAATAAGAAAATCTAAAGCAGATGTTGTAGTTGGTATAATTGGGGGAGGTGCTATAATTGGATGTATTTCTGCTAAAATAGCTCGTTTACCAGGGGTGGGTGTACTTAATACTCCTACTGATACCCGGGTATGCACCCGGCTTAATGCCAATATAATCCTTCCAGAATCAAACATCTTTTCACAAGATTCCCTGCCTGGAAACTTATATAAATGTTATAGTCCCATAAATCCAGATATAATAGGGGGTAAAAAAGAAAAAGCATTAAAAAAAATGCCGGAATCTTTTGACCCCACAAAAAACACAATTATTTTTTCCTCAGGATCTTCTTTATTTGAAATGATGGCCCAGGCAGCAAAAAATATTTCGCTAGGTGAAATTGAGGCTAATATCCTGGTGGTTGGTCATCCACTAAAAGATGAGTTCTTAAATTTATTCCATAAGACCAGTATAATCTACCTGGGCTATGTGGACTGGGTAAATGATTTATTAAATCTGGCAGATGTGGCGGTGTTATCTGATGATGGGGTGATGATTCACGAAGCTATTGCCTGCAAAGTACCTATAGTGACTTTAAATGGAGTCAAGTATGGCAGATATCATAATATGTCCCGTATTTTCCCGGGGGCATTAATGGAAACATCACTGGAAAATTTACAGGATACCTTAAAAGAAGCCCTATCCAATATAGGATCTATGAAAAAACAGGCCCAGAAATATGGGGACGATGTTCTCCATTCAGCAGATAAAATCGCTGATATTATTATTCAGGAGGCTGAAAAAGGGAGAAATAAATAATGATTTAATCCATTTCCTGTTTTTTAAAGGAAATTAGTGGGCTTTTTATCATGCCTAATCTTTTCTGAAGCTAATTTTCCCGGATTAAATGTATTATATGTTATAAACAGTTCTTAATTTTGTGATTTGAAACTGAGAATTATTTTTAGTGCATGCAGGCGTTATACCTCCAGGTAACTCTTGAAGATACGTTTCAGGTAAAAGGACACATTCTGAAATTTTTTAAAATTTTTATCATTCAATTTAGATTTCATTTTACCATTAATCCCTAATATTTGGCAAAAAAACGCATTAATTTATAAATGGAATCTGTGGAAGGGTGGGTTTCCACAAATTGATCAAAATCATAAGTTTTCCTATTAATTCTCATTAAAAGGGATAGATATGCCATATTATAACGGGCACCGGGTGCAATGGATGATAATTCCTGGATTGAACCATTTTCAATATCTACCGTGGTTTTACTTAATCCAGTGTTACTTGATAAAACTCTCCAGAATGATCCTGGACCTGCAGAACCGGGTATTTTACCTTCAATCGTCCGGGAATAATTTTCTTTATCAGGGGATGACTTTTTTCCGGAACTTAAAAAAGCTACATCATAATTCAGGGAGATAGCATAGGGTAAATATTCATAATTAGCTTTATTTTCAATACCTGCTGCATTATGGGCGGCTACAATTCCTTCCATGCGGGCTACCGGTGTAGTTCCCACCCCTCCTATTACATCACCTGCGGCATATATTCCCGGAGCACTGGTTTCCATCTTTTCGTTTACCAGTATTTCTCCTCGTTTTCCAATTTTTACTAAATCTGAAACTACTTTGGAGTTAGGAACAATTCCGGTGGCCAAAAGAACCAATCCCTCCATTTGTCCCTGGGAAGTAATGGCACCAGACCTGGTTATTTTAGTAGTATCTACTTTTTCATGTATTTTTATGTTGTTTAAGAGGTTTTGAACCACATATTCTTTAACTTCTTGATCTAAATTACTTAAAAAATTATTTCTACATAGGATGTGTACTTCTGAACCCATAGAAGAGAATATGGATGCGAATTCAGTAGCAATGATTCCACTTCCCACTATCAATAATTTTTCAGGAACTTCCTCCAGATTCAGTATATCTAGGTAAGTTATGGCATTTTCAGCACCATCTATAGGTGGTATAAATGGCCGCCCCCCGGTGGCTATTATTAATTTATCATATTCTATATGTTCTCCATCAACATACAGCTGCCCTTTTTGGAAATTAGCAGGGGCATAAATAATTTTAACACCTGCTTCCAGAGTTTCCTTCTCTGTAACATGCCTTATTTTACTTAAAATGGTTTTTATACCCTGGGCCATATTTTTATACGAAAATTCTAAGTTTAATTTTAGGATTTTCTGATCTTGAAAGTTAGTGGCATCATTCATGAACCGGGCTACATCATTTAGTCCACAAACAACCATACATCCTTTATTCAGGCAGGTTCCACCTAAATCTGATTTTTCTATAAGAATAACTTCATGTTCAATCCTGGCTAATTCTAAAGCTGCTGCTCTTCCGGCGGGCCCACCACCAATAATTACCATTTTCATTTTTATAACCTGCAACTGTCCCTATAATTAATTATTTCAATACTACTTTTTAGAATTCTCTTCTTACATATCTTTATATGTAAGGTTCTTTACTAAAAATTATATTAACTATCTTAAATTTTAATGGACCATATGGTCAATAAACATTATATAAATTGTATATTAGAATTTTAAAATTTAAAGATTAAAGGCTTTAATGTCTTTATATTCTTAAAAATTGTTTTATAAAAATTGGAGAGATATCTAAATGTGCATTGCGGCACCTGCTCAAATAATTGAAGTCAATGATGATGATAAAATTGCTGTTGTGGATTTTGGCGGAGTTAGACAGCAAGTAAAACTGGATTTAGTAGAAAACGTAGAAGAAGGACGATATGTTTTAGTCCATTCTGGATATGCCATTGAAGTCATGAGTGATCAAGCTGCCAAAGAATCTTTAGAAGCATGGGATGAACTTTTAAAGGCTTTGGACGAAGAAGACAAATACCAGTCAACTCAATAACTCTATTTTTTTTGAAACAAATTTTATTTTTTTTTTATTTTTTCATCTTCTAAAACCCTAGATCATTTTAGTAGATGATGGAGGGATTGATAGCATAAATTATAAAATTAAATTTTATTTATTATTTCAATAAATGGAAACTCTTTTTACATTACTGATTTCTAAAAATTTACTTAATAATTTTCCCGGTATTGGCTTTTCAGTAATTATAGTTAATCGGGGATTCTCTTCTAATTCTGGATCTCCCGCATGTGCCTGGCGAATACTGATGCCTTCTGCAGATATAAGGCCGCTGGCCTGGGATAAAATTCCTGGGTTTCCTGCTTCTGCTTCAATTTCAACAATCCCAAAATCAAGGCTGCGTGCCACATTTTTTAATAAAGCTCCTGCCGGAAGGATGTTTTCAAATATTTCAGATAATTGTTCATCTTGTAAAATAACATCAACTGTTGATTTAATTGTGCGCCTATCCACACCAACGGATCTGGAAAGTGCCACATCACTTATTAAAACATCTTTACAATATATTTTTCCTGTTTTATCCACCCTCAGACCTAAATCTACTATTTTTCGGGCTACATTCATACGGGCCGGGTATTTTTCGAATTTATGGCTTACTTTTTCCCACATAACATCTCCATTAATCTATTAATTGCACCAATATATAAACTTGAGTATAGATGTACATAAATATACAACAAAGTTATATATAGTACTTCAAAGTATAGGATGAGCAGGGTATTAGATTAGGATCCCTGGAATTTAAATTAAATTAAAAAGATTTAAAGGTGTAAATTATGATAAGGAGTGAATATTTTTGGCGATATAGATTTAAAGCCATTAAATACTGTTGCATTGGATTATGATAATCCATTTGTGTTGTTCAAAAAATTATATTTTAACTATTCCGGTGCATTTTTACTGGAATCTATGGAAAGTGATACTGGTCTTTCCAGATACTCTTTTCTGGGCTTCGACCCGATACTGAATTTGAAAGCTAATGATAGGGTTTTAAAAATAGAAAAAGATGGTACTACCGAGGAAATTCAAACTGAAAATCCGTTCTGTGAGATAAAATCGATTTTAAAAAATAGTAATGGGAAAAAAGGATTTTGTGGAGGTTTAGTGGGGTATGTTTCGTACCAGGCAGCTAAATATTTCACTAAACTTGACCTGAATAGAGGTAAATATCCTGAATTCGAATTTGGATTATTTTTAGATGGAATAATTTTTGATAAGCTCTCCCAAAGATGTCGCTACGTCACCCGGGGGGAATCCCGATTAGAAGAAATTAGGAATATTATGAAAGAGGACTATTCCTCTCTTCCTAGCATGTCTTTTTTGAATAAAGGAAAATTTTTCTCTAAAAACCAATACGAAAAAATGGTTTTAGAGGTTAAAAATAGAATAAAAGATGGTGAAATTTTTCAGGGTGTCCTGTCCAATGCTCAAAAATACAAAATCACTGGTAATAAACTGGATTTTTATGATGCTCTTAGAAAAATAAACCCCTCCCCTTATATGTATCATTTTAAGCTGGGAGAAAAGGAAATAATAGGTTCCAGTCCGGAAATGTTAGTAAGAGTGGAAAATCGACAGGTAGAAACATACCCTATTGCCGGGACCCGTCCCCGGGGAAAAAATGAAATAGATGATAAAAAACTGGCTAAGAATTTACTGGACGATGAAAAAGAAAGAGCAGAACATATGATGCTGGTAGATTTAGCCCGGAATGATGTGGGGAAAGTTTCGGAATTTGGAAGTGTAAAAATACCAGAATATATGACTATTAAAAAATTTTCACATGTTCAACACATATTGTCTCATGTTAAAGGGAATTTAAGCCCTCATAGGGATGCAGTAGATGCTTTTAGTTCTATTTTTCCTGCGGGGACTGTATCGGGTGCGCCCAAGATAAGGGCCATGGAAATAATAGAAGAAATGGAAGGAATCCCTAGAGATGCATATGCCGGAGCAATTGGCTATTTTTCTTTAAATGGAAATGCAAACTTCGCCATAACTATTCGTTCTTTAATATGTGATGGTAATCAGGCCAAAATACAATCTGGAGCAGGCATTGTGCATGATTCAGTACCAGAAAAAGAATTTTTTGAATGTGAAAATAAGGCTAAAGCGCTCTTAGATTCTTTAAAAATTTCAGGTGCAGTATCATGATATTAATTATCGACAACTACGATTCTTTTACTTACAACCTCTATCAAATGGTGGGGGAAATTGTAAATAATCCGTTAAATAATTTTTCCAAAAGTAATTCTAAGATAATGGTAATTAAAAATAATGAAAAGAACCCCTGCCAAATTCAGGATTTACATAAAAAAGAAGAAATTAACCACATAATTATTTCACCTGGCCCGGGAAATCCGGACAATAAGCGGGATTTTGGGGAATGCAAAGCAATAATTAAAAAATTCGGCCCAGAAATACCAATTATAGGGGTCTGTTTAGGACATCAAGGTATTTTTTCTACATTTGGTGGAAAAATAATTCACCAGGAACCGGTTCATGGAAAACAAAGTCAAATAATTCATAACAATCAGGGAATTTTCCATGGATTGAAAAACCACCTCCAGGTGGCACGTTATCATTCACTAAGCTGTGATCCTGAAACCACACCTTCTTGCCTGGAAATAACTGCAAAAACAGATGAAGGGATAGTTATGGCCTTAAAACATAATATTCATCCAATTTATGGTGTACAATTTCACCCGGAATCTATTGGAACTGCAGAGGGTATGAATTTAATTGAAAATTTCCTGAAGGTGGAATCATGAGCTCAAATTATTGCAGAACTGCTAAAGGGCATCTGCTGGATTTCAATCATATCCTGAATATTTGCAAAGAAAACATGCAAAAATCTAAATCAAAAATACCCTTATCCACAATTAAAAGACAGGTAAAAGATGTTCCTGATCCAATTGATTTTAAAAAAGTACTTAAAAAATCGGGTCAGTTCCCACTCATAATTGAATATAAGCCGGCTTCTCCTTCTCAGGGACACATCTCTTCCCGGACCGTGGAAGATATTATTAAATCCTTTGAGGTAGGGGGGGCCAGTGCTATTTCCATACTAACTGAAGAAGTCTTTTTTAAAGGCAAACTTGCTTATATTAAAAAGGCTTCTAGTTTAAGTTCCTTACCAATTATGAGAAAAGATTTCATTTTAGATGATTATCAGATCTATGAAGCTCGAGCATGTGGAGCTAGTTCAGTACTTTTGATGTGTGATGTTTATCCTGATATTCCGGCGGGAATTGAAATTTGCCGGGAGATGGGTATGGAACCACTGGTGGAATGTAAAAATTCTATTGATGTTTATAAAGCATTAGATGCAGATGCAAAGATAATAGGAATTAATAACCGGAGCTTTAAAGATTTCTCCATTGATTTTAAACGCACTAAATCCCTTTATCCTTTAATACCTCGTGATAAAATCATGGTGTCTGAAAGCGGGGTTAAAAGTATAGGAGATGTGGAAGAATTATGCAGCTATGGTGCAGACGCCCTGCTTATTGGGACCTCTATTATGCAGTCTCCTGACATAGAGGACACCATCCAAAAAATGAGATTTGCTGCAGAAAAAACCAGAAAAAGATTTTTTAATAGTAATACGTCTTCGAAAAATACTTTAAATGGGGGAGGGTTTAATAAGTGATTAATTCCTCCAAAATCGATATAAATAGAATTAAAAAAGGATTCAGGGCTTTTAATAAGACTTCGGATATAAATTCAACTCCAAATAAATGTGATGCTAATTTAAAGATTAAAATTTGCGGTATAACTTCTAAAGAAGATTTAAAAGCTGCAGAAAACTACGGATCAGATCTTATAGGTTTCATTCATGTAAAAAGATCAGTTAGATATATTGATTTAGAAAAAATTAAATCATTTTCCAGTATTCTAACAGATAAAAATAAAGGAGTACTGGTTTTAGAACCAGATAATGTGGAAGAAGCTTTAAAGGACATATTCGATTCTAATTTGACAAATATTCAGCTGCACTCACTTTCTCCCGGGGAGATGAATGAACTTATTCAAAATCTATTTGACATCAATAAAGAGGAATACCACATCATTCGGGCAATTGGGATATCTAAACGAGAATTATCACTGGATAAAATTAAAGAAATAAGGTCATTTGCTGAATTTAGTTCGGGAATTTTATTTGATTACCAGCACCAGGGCAAAACTGGCGGCACAGGCAGGGAAATTTCTTTAAGCACCGCTCTAAAAGCAGCAGAAATTTCAAGGTCTTTTAACCCCCACCTGGAAATATATCTGGCAGGAGGATTAACTGCATCACGCATTAAAAAAGAAGGGTCATTAATTAAAGAATCATTTGACTTTGTTGATTTTAATTCTCGTCTGGAGGATTATCCTGGTAAAAAAAACCATATTAAAATTAAAAATGCCATAGCAACGGTAAAAAATTAAAAAAAATAATTATGGATTTCATTAAAGGTGATTAAATTGATCGAAAGTGGAAAATTCGGTAAATATGGAGGTATTTTCGCTCCTGAACTTCTTATTCCTGCTTTGGAAGAATTAGAAAGTGCTTTTTTAAAATATAAAGATGATAAAAAATTCAATCAGGAATTAGAATTTTATTTAAAAGAATTTGCAGGCAGACCCACCAATTTATATCTTGCTAAAAACCTTTCTCAAAAACTGGGATGCAGGATTTACTTAAAAAGGGAGGATATGCTACATACCGGGGCTCATAAAATAAACAATACTTTGGGACAGGGGCTAATGGCCAAGTATATGGGTAAAAAACGCTTAATAGCAGAAACAGGAGCCGGGCAACATGGAATAGCCACAGCTGCTGTAGGGGCTCTTTTTGGAATGCCTACTGATGTATATATGGGCATGGAAGATGTTAAAAGGCAGAGATTAAATGTATTTAGAATGGAAATATCTGGGGCAAAAGTAATCCCGGTGGAAACTGGATCCAAAACATTAAAAGATGCTATTAATGAGTCTATGAGAGATTGGATGACAAATGTACAAGATACGCACTATTTAATAGGATCTACCATGGGATTTCATCCTTACCCCACCATGGTAAAACATTTCCAGACAGTAATAGGAAAAGAAACTAAGAATCAGATTTTAGAAAAAGAAAAAAAACTTCCCGACGTGATAATAGCATGTGTGGGAGGAGGTAGTAATGCCATAGGTATTTTTTCAGAATTTATTCCGGATTCAGAAGTGGAATTGATTGGCGTGGAAGGAGGGGGGCATGGTATAAAGAGTGGAAATCATGGTGCAACTCTTTGTGCAGGTAGTGAAGGTGTTCTCCACGGATCACTATCCTATGTACTTCAAGATACAGATGGACAAATTTGTGAAGCTCATTCTGTTTCAGCTGGTTTAGATTATCCTGGAGTAGGCCCAGAACATGCTTATTTGCATACCCAGCGCCGGGCAAGATATGTTAATGTCACGGACTCCCAAGCACTGCGTGGATTCCAACTACTATCCTGCTATGAGGGGATAATGCCTGCCCTGGAAAGTGCCCATGCCATTGCCTATATGGAAAAATATGCTCAGAAACCTGAAAATAAAGGGAAAACTATAGTTGTCAATCTTTCTGGAAGGGGAGATAAGGATATGTTTCTTGCAGCAAGCATTTTAGGGGTGGAAGTATGAATTTTAAAAAACAAAAACACTCTCCTGGAAAAATTCACTCTTCAAATACATTAGAAACTTATGATGAAATGTTCAAACGCTTAAAAAAGAATAAAAAAGGAGCATTTGTACCTTTTATTGTTGCAGGAGACCCCGAATTTGAAACTTCTCTTCAGATAGTGAAAACACTACTGGAAAGCGGTGCAGATGCCCTGGAAATTGGATTTGCATTTAGTGACCCAGTAGCTGATGGTCCAACGATTCAAGAATCAGATTTAAGAGCATTAGATTCGGGTATGAACACTCAAAAATCCTTTGAATTTATTAAAAGAATCAGGGAGTTTACTTCTATCCCTATTGGGCTTTTAGTATATTACAATTTAATTTATAAAAAAGGTGTGGATGAATTTTATAAGGAAGCCAAAAGGTGTGGAGTAACCAGCATACTCTCTGCGGACCTACCTCCTGAAGAAGCTGAAGAAGCACTCCAGGCAGCAAAAAAATACAATATTAATCAGATATTTTTAGTGGCCCACACCACACAAAAAAACCGTCTGGATAAAATTTGCCAGATGGCTTCTGGATTTATTTATCTGGTTTCAGTAATGGGAGTTACCGGGGCCAGAAAAGAAGTTCAAAACAGCACAGTTGACTTAATTAAAAGAATAAGAAATCACAGTGATTTGCCGGTAATGGTAGGATTTGGCATTTCTAAATCATCCCATGTAAAAGATGTAATCCAGGCCGGTGCACAAGGAGCCATTGTAGGTAGTGCAATTATCGAAATAATTTCTAAAAATCATGATAAACCAGAATTAATGCTCCAGAAAATAAAAAAAGAGACCAGCAAAATGAAAGAGGCTACCCTCATAGAGGTGATTTGATTTGCAAAAATTCATTCAAAAATTAGCCGCAGGAAATGATCTTACAAAAAAAGAAGCTTTCAAATGTATGGAAGCCATGATTTCTGGTAAGGCCACCAATATTCAAATGGCATCTATTTTGTCCTTACTTTCCCTTAAAGGAGAAAATGAAGATGAAATAACCGGATTTGCTAAAGCTATGAGAAAAGCATGTAAACAGGTCACCTTTTCCCATTTAAAAGTGGTGGACACCTGTGGAACTGGAGGAGACAAATTCAAAACATTCAATGTTAGTACTGCTGCATCTATTATTGCTGCAGCTGCAGGTGTTCCTGTGGCTAAACATGGAAATCGTGCTGTTACCAGTTCATGTGGCGGAGCAGATATACTGGAAGCAGCAGGTATTAAAATTGATACATCTCCTAAGGAAGTTTTAGAATCTATGGAAAAGGTGGGGATAAGTTTCATGTTTGCCCCTAATTTTCATCCCGCCACCCGGAATGTTATGCCGGTAAGAAACGATTTGGGTATACGGACGGTTTTTAATTTGTTGGGACCTCTTAGTTCTCCTGCCAATGCTCCCATACAACTTATAGGTGTTTTTGATCCCTCTTATGTGGATTTAATAGCCAGGGTATTAAATAATCTGGGAGTTGAAAAAGCCATGGTTGTACATGGCTATGATTCCCATGGAAATCCTGCTATGGATGAAATATCTAATATTGGACCTACTAGGGTGGCTCTGGTGGAAAATGGTGATATATCTATTCAAAAATTAAATCCAGAAGATTTTGGCGTGGAAAAATCACAACCGGAATTGATAAAATCTCCAGAAACCATTGAAGATAATTTAAATATATTTTTATCAGTCCTTGCCGGAGAAGAGGATTCCATTAAAAAAAAAGCCAGGCTAGAAATAGTTTTGGCCAATGCAGGGGCTATAATATTTTTAGCAGGTATGTCTAAATCTCTGGCGGAAGGTACAAAAATAGCCAGAAAGACGGTAATTTCAAAAAAAGCCATCAGAAAATTGGAAGAATTCCGCAAGATATCCAACCAAAAAAGCCAGGGGATTTAATTTTTGAGATTAATATGATTAATTAATTTTTTTAAATATTTCTGAAATGATATAGGTATCCTATTTAAAAAATAAGAAAAAGTGGGCCCGCTGGGATTCGAACCCAGGGCCTCACGGTTATCAGCCGTGCGCTCTACCACCTGAGCCACGGGCCCCACATATACTGGCTAAATTGATGTTTAATAAAACTTTATCTAAATTTAACCTGATTAT
>CAMYKT010000023.1 GCA_947259185.1 uncultured Methanobacteriaceae archaeon | reverse complement strand
TTTGTAAAAACTATCTTTAAATACGCCGTCTGTTTTTTTAAGTACATTGGCTTTGTGCACTGCAGTTACTTTTTTGCGCCCGGTTTTCTTAGCATAATCAAAGGCAAATTTAGATATCCTCTCCGAAGCCTTACGGGTGATAACCCTTTTGGCCACTGCACCCTCCTCAGTATACTCTTCTAACCCGATGTACATTCCTTCGGTATTTTCCCGTACAATTACAAAGTCCAGATCATCAAATACACTTTTGGTACCTGGATAAGATTTTACCGGCCTTAAATTAACATATAAATCCAGTTCTTGCCTCATCCTAACAATAACGTCTGCAGCTGACTCTCCCGCAGCTCCAAAAAGACAGGCCTGTGAATTTTTAACTATATCGATGGTTTCCTGAGGTAGAGCTATGCCACTACTTTCCTCATATTCATCTCCTGCATCAGCATAGACATAATCAAATTCCAGATTTAAAGCTTCCATTACATGGAGGGTAGCCTCCATTACTTCTTTTCCAATTCCATCTCCAGGTATAACTGATATTTTATACATATAAACTCACCTTTTAAATCAAGTAATGAACTTTAGTCCATTTTTTCTTTAACATAGGGGATTAATCCACCTTTTTCCAGAATTTCAATCATGAACTCCGGCAACTTCTGGAAGGGATATTCTTCTTTAGAATTTATTTTTCGAATAACACCTTTTTCCATATCAATCTCTATTTCGTCTCCATTTTCCAGATGCTGAGATATTCCTGGAGCCTCCAGGAGGGGTAACCCCACATTTATAGAGTTCCTGTAGAAAATCCGGGCAAATGATTCGGCGATGACGGCAGATATCCCTGCCCCGATAAGGGCCAGAGGGGCGTGTTCCCGGGATGAACCACATCCAAAGTTCCTACCTCCTAATATGACATCTCCTTCCTTAACTTTTTTATTAAATTCTGGATCTAAACCTTCCATTACATGTTCGGCCAGTTCTTTAGGGTCTCTCATAACTAAGTAGCGCCCTGGAATTATGATGTCTGTATCAATGTCATCTCCAAACTTCCATACTTTCCCTTTCATATTAACACCTTTCTTATTTTAAATATTCTCCTAATTTAAACAGTTAATTACCGGGGATCAGTTATTTTACCAGTTATTGCTGAAGCAGCAGCTACTGCTGCAGATGAAAGGTATACTTCTGCATCTGCACTTCCCTGACGCCCTTTGAAATTCCGGTTAGAGGTTGATAAGCTTACTTCACCAGGACCCAGCAGTCCAATATGTCCCCCTAAACATGGCCCACAACAGGGGTTACATACCAGGGCTCCTGCATCTACAAAAATGTTCATCAATCCCTCATCAAGTGCCTTACGGTATATATCCCTGGAAGCAGGGATTACCAGCATTCTTACACCACTATTCACTTTTTTACCCTTCAGGATTTTAGCAGCATCACGAAGATCACTTATCCTTCCATTGGTGCATGATCCCAGGAAAACCTGATCAATTTCTATTCCCTGCACTTCACTTACTCCCTTAACATTATCTACATTGTGGGGGCAGGCTATTTGAGGTTCCAGTTCATCCACATCAATATACATGGTCTCCAGGGAAGGGGCATCTAAATCTGTTTTCATAATTTCATAAGATTTGGAGGAGTGGTTTTGAACATATTGCAGTGTTTTTTGGTCAGGTTCCACCAGACCGGTTTTCCCCCCCATTTCAATGGCCATATTACACATTACCATGCGGTCCGATACAGACATGTTGGTTACGGTTTCTCCTGCAAATTCACATGCTTTGTAGGTGGCTCCATCTGCTCCAACTTTCCCTATGATGTCCAGTACTACATCCTTGGCATATACATGGGGCCTTAGACTTCCTTCAATCTCAAAGCGAATTGTTTCAGGTACTTTAAACCATAGTTGGCCAGTGGAAAATACCATGGCCATATCAGTAGATCCAATTCCTGTTGAAAATGCACCTAGAGCACCGTGGGTACAGGTATGGGAGTCTGTTCCAACTACCAATTCTCCAGGTACTATATGGCCTTTTTCAGGTAATATCTGATGGCAAACTCCTTCATTTACATCATAAAAATTATTTATATTCTGATTTTTTACAAATTCCCTCATGATGAGGTGATTATTAGCAGCATCTATTGAATCTGCAGGGACCTGGTGATCAAAAATTACCACTATTTTTTCAGGATCCCATACCTTTGGGGTTCCAATTTTTTCAAAAGACTCTACTGAAAGAGGTCCAGTTAAATCATGAGTCATGGCAACGTCAATATTTGCCATTACAATCTCTCCCGATTCTGTTTCTTTTTTACCGGCCGCTCTAGCCAGTATTTTTTCTGCCATGGTCATGGTCATGCATAATCCTCCTATTATACTCTAACTATAATTTTTATTTTCAAATTATATCCCATTTAAATCATAAAAATCGCAAATGGAAATTCTAAGGACTAAAAACTTATCTGCAGTGGAATTACTTCCAGTTTTAATCAATTGCATTGGAATTAAAAATCTCGAGCTGAAACCCGCAAATAATCACTGATTTATTCTGGATTTTAAACATAAAAATCCACATAAAAGGCACTAAATATATTATTTTAAAAAAGTTTCTTATTTATATTTATAACTATGTTCATGTTATAAATAAGTTATCCGGGAGCAGGATTTAAGGGTTTTAAATCTTACTGTAACCATATAATGGGCATGATTTCAGATTATATTGTTACTTCATACAATTCATCATAAACTCCATTTTAATAATAATATTTATATAGTTAGTAATACTTATTTTTAATTACAAGTGGTAGCAGGTATGATTTATTACTTGTCAAAAGCTCACCAAGTTTATAAATAATATAGGTGAGTCATATCATTATAGTGAGGGACTACAAATGAATAAGGAAATACAGCAGGAATACCTTAAAATCAAGGATAAAATCTCCCAAGAGGAATTCCTTAAGCGAATGGAAGGAATGAAAAAAGAAGATGAAGATGTAAGCTTCATGAATGATATTGATATGGCCCGCATGATAGTGGCTGAATTCATTAAAGAAAAAAATGAACCCCTTGCAGATAAAAAAGATCATAAAATGGATAAAATATCCAAAATGGAAGAGGGTGCAGACAAACTGATACTCAAGGGAAGGGTAATGCAGATTTCAAATCCTAAAAAATTTACCACCCGGAAAGGAAAAGAAGGTAAAGTAGCCAACCTGGTAGTTGCTGATGAAACCGAAGAAGTCAGGGTAGTTTTCTGGACAGAAAACATCAAACTACTGAAAAAAATTAAAGAAGGGGACGTAATCCATATCGATGGTGTAAGTGTAAAAGAGGGGTATCGGGGAAGAAAAGAAATCCATCTACAACCCAGATCAACAATTGAAGTACTTGATGACGATAATTCTAATTTACCTGCTTACCATGAAGAAATAACTGCCATTAACTCTATTGAGGAGGACCAGGAAGTAAATATTATTGCCCGAATATTAAGGATTTCCAGAATCAGGACCTTTGATAGGGATGGAAATGAGGGCAAAGTGGCTTCTCTTGAACTTCAGGACGAAACCGGACAAATTACCTATACTCTCTGGAACCGGGACACGGATCTGATAAAAGACCTGGATCTCCAGGAAAACGACTCAGTGAAAATTTTAGGGGCACAAAGCCGGAGTAGAGAAGGTGAAATATCACTTACTCATTCATGGTTTGGTAGAATTATAAAAGGAGATTATGAAGTCCCTGAAATTGAAGAAAAAATGTTTAAAATAGGGGACGCTCACGAAAAAAAGGATATCAGCGTAATTGGATTGGTAACCAAGGTACAGGATCCCATTACTTTTGAAAGATCAGATGGATCTGCAGGATCCGTAAAATCTATTGAAATTGCAGATGATACTGGAAAGATAAGGGTTACTCTATGGAATGATGATACCTCCTTAAATATCAATAAGGGTGATATTCTGAAAATTGTAGGGGGAAATGTGGAATTTGATGAATATGCAGCAGAAGGATACCGCATCAACACCAACTGGAATAGTAGAATAGTCATAAACCCTGAATCTGATAAAAAACTGGTGGAATTACTTAATGAATACAAAAAACATTTGGAGCCAGTTAAAATAGGCAACATTGTTGATATCCAGGATGAAGGGGAAGAAATAGATATTGTGGGGCGCATAGTAAGTATAAACGAACCTAGAGAATTCCAGAGAGAAGACGGAACCACAGGATTGGTCCGTTCAGCAGATATTGCTGATGAGACCGGGGTGGTTCGAATATCACTCTGGGATGATAAAGCCCATACCGGCCTTAAAATAGGTGAAGCAATTCGAATTGAAAATGCTAGAACTAAATTAGGCCTATACAGTGTGGACTTAAGTATAGGCAAAACTTCAAGGATATTGGAACCTCAAAAAGATGATTTAAAGGACCTACCTTCCTTTGAAGAACTGGAAGACATCATCTATACCACTAAAAAGATAGATGACCTGGAAGAAGATGATAGAAACTTAAGGCTGGTGGCACGTGTAATTGATCTTTATGATCCCAATGAATTCCAGAGAGATGATGGAAGTCCGGGAATAGTTCGTTCCATGGAAGTAGGAGACGACACCGGATCCATAAGGGCGTCATTATGGGATGATAAGGCTGAAATTCCATTAAATATAGGGGATGCCATTCGTATTGAAAACCCGCAAGTTAAATTCCGAAATGATCATCTAGAACTCTCTCTAGGTAGAAATACTCAAATTAATCCGGCTAAAGATAAAGATCTGGAATCATTACCCACATTTAAAGAATTGGAGGACATGATTTATACTCCTAAATCCATAGAAAATCTAGAAGAAGAAGACCGCAATGTAAAAATTTCTGGAGAACTTACCGACGCATTTGGTGGAAGAATTTTATCCTACCGTTGCCCTAACTGCAATAATCGCCTGGAATCTTCTGAAGAGGAATATATATGTGACTTTTGTGGTGAAGAAACAGACGAACCCCGCTACCTGCTTATGGTACCAGCCCGGATTGAGGACGATACAGGAGATATAAGAGTTACTTTCTTCGGTAAACAGGCTGAAAAACTCCTGGAAATGAGCACTCAAGAGGTGGCAGATGTAATTGCTAAAAGTGCCGATGAAGGTGCTTTAGAGGAAAAAGTCGAAGATTTAAATGGTAGAAATATAACAATCATTGGGGATGCTAATTTCGATGAATACAATGAAGAAGTAAGGCTAAACCCTAAAAAAATTGTTAAAATAGAGTTATAACTTTTAATGGGCATTATCAAATGAATCAGGGGAGATATTAATGGTGGAACTTGAAGATTTACCTAATGTTGGAGAAAAAACTGCTCAAAAACTTCGTGATGCTGGATTTGGAGATATGATGAGGCTGGCCACGGCTACTGGAAAAGAATTAGCTGTTAAGGCCGAGATTGGAGAGGGTGTAGCTGATAAAGTAATTGAAGCTGCTCGAAAAGCAGAACAAATTGATTTTGAAACTGCACTGGATGTTATGGAAAGACGTAAAGATGTGGGCCGTATTACTGTGGGCAGCGAAGCTTTCAATGAACTAATCGGAGGAGGTATTGAAACCCAGGCCATAACTGAAGTATTTGGGGAATTTGGATCAGGAAAAAGTCAGATATCTCATGAACTGGCAGTAACTATCCAACTACCTCCTGAAAAAGGGGGACTTGATGCAGAATGTGTTTTCATTGATACTGAAAATACCTTCCGTCCAGAAAGAATAGAACAAATAGCCAATGGATTTGAACTGGATATAGAAGAGGTCCTAAAAAAAATACACATTGCCCGAGCTTTTAACTCCAACCATCAAATATTAATGGCTGAAAAAGTAAATGAACTGATTCAAAGCGGAGTTAATATTCGCTTACTCATAGTTGATTCTCTAACTGCTCATTTCCGGGCAGAATATGTAGGCAGGGAATCCCTGGCTAATCGTCAGCAAAAATTAAACCAGCATTTACACACTTTACAGAATATTGCCAATACGTATAACACTGCTGTTTTTGTTACCAATCAGGTACAGGCACGTCCTGATGCTTTCTTTGGAAGCCCTACCAAGGCTATTGGGGGCCATGTATTGGGTCACGCAGCTACTTACAGGATATGGCTCAAAAAAGGATTAGCTGGAAAAAGAATCGCCCGACTGGTAGACAGTCCTCATCTCCCGGAAGGTGAAAGTGTATTCAAAATTACTACCGAGGGTATTATTGACTAATACTCTCCAACTCATTTTTTCCAGTTATTTTTTGAATATAAGATTTTTTAAGGATTAAAACTGTTTAAAAACCGGTTAATTTCCTGATAAATTTAAATTAAAAACTAATTTTTACAGCTGTACTCTGGTTGATAAAATATTTCCATGTAAAGTTAAAGATTTTAAATCCATAGTATTTTTGAGGGAACTTAATGAATCTGAGTTCAGTAGAAACCATACTTTCCATAATAGTAATGGTAATCCTGGGATATTTAATGAGGCGTTGGGGTATTTTAAAGGCAGGAGATGCCCAATCCCTAAATAAAATAGTGGTAAATGTAGCTATTCCCTCTATGATTTTCCTGGCCATGTACCATGCTGACTTATCTATACTGCCATCACTTACCCCCATACCCTTGGTATGCATCATGGTAGCTGCAATTACCGGGGGTCTGGCCTACATCTGGACCAAAATAAAAAGATTCCCTGAAAAAACCCGATGGAGTATTATAATACCTTCTGCCATGCTGAATTCAGGTTTTTTAGGATATCCTATTGCTTTGGGGGTATTTGGAGGGGATGGACTGGTAAGGGCCATATTTTATGACATGGGTTCCATACTGGTTTTTATTGGATTTGGGATAATACTACTTTTCATTTTTGGAGGAAGATATCAGGATATTCTCAAAAGGGCCCTGATCTTCCCTCCGCTATGGGGGATAATTCTGGGTATAGCAGCCAATTATTTTGCAATTTCTCTGGGCTTTATGGCAGATGATGTTCTTAATTATCTTTCTGGAGCAGCCATACCATTGATAATGATATCTCTTGGATTATCTTTAGAATTTAAGGGAATAAAAGAACATTTTGAATCTGCGGCCATGGCCAGTTTTATTCGATTAATCATATCTCCTGCTATATCCTTTTTAATTGTGTTACTGGTGGGGATGACTGGATTAGAACGAAATGTTACTATAATCCAGGCTGCAATGCCTTCTGCCATGTTATCTATGGTACTGGCAATAAATTATGATCTTGATTTAAAATTAACTGCAGCTTGCGTTTTCTTAAGTACAATTCTGAGTTTATTAACTCTACCCTTAGTTTTAGCTTTGATCTAGTTAATTTTTCTAGTTTTAATTACACTGAAAACTTTTCTTTATTATAACAGGTGGCAAAACTATTACAGGGCAGGTATAATTTCTTTTAAAAATAATCCTTGAATATATTTTCATCACCCGTCACTGAGATGAATCATTTATTCACAATCTCAGCAGTAATCATTAAACAAATTTCTATTTTTATCATCAGGTTTTTGTATGGTGGAACTATGATTAAAAAATTCCAATTTATCTAAATATAAGCTTATATTAGAGTTTAAATATTAACAGGACTAATTAGAATTATTTAAAATTGGCTTGTCAGATTAAAATCCCTTTAAAAATGGATCAGAGTATTAAATATTACTGGTTTTTTTTAAAAAAAATTCTAATATATATACTTTACTCAAAATTTTTGATAGAAATCTTTATATGTGTGAGTGATACACCTTAATCATCTAAACTATTTAGTTTAAATTAGATTTTATCAACTTGTACAAGGTGATCTAATGGCAGAAGAAAAGAAACAAGAAACCATGGAAGAACCAAAAATTGGAGTTTACGTGTGTCACTGTGGTATAAACATCGGTGGTGTTGTAGATATTGCCGCAGTTGAAGAATACGCTAAGTCTCTACCAAATGTGGTTCTGGCTAATGAATACAAATACTACTGTTCTGACCCAGGACAAATGGAAATTCAAAAAGACATAAAAGAAAAGGGATTAAACCGAGTTGTAGTCGCTGCTTGTTCCCCTCGTCTCCACGAACCAACTTTCAGAAGATGTGTGGAAGAAGCTGGACTGAACCCCTATCTCTTTGAATTTGCTAACATCCGGGAACACGATTCCTGGGTACACATGAATGAACCAGAAGCTGCTACTGAAAAGGCTAAAGATTTAGTTAGAATGGCAGTAGCTAAGGCAAGATTACTGGAACCTCTAGAGTCTTCCACAGTAAGTGTAACTGATAAAGCTATGGTTATTGGAGGAGGAGTAGCTGGTATTCAGGCTGCACTTGATTTAGCAGATATGGGATTCAAAACCTACATGATAGAAAAACAACCTACTATCGGTGGAAGAATGGGTCAGCTGGATAAGACCTTCCCTACCCTGGATTGTTCCATGTGTATCCTTGCTCCTAAGATGGTGGATGTGGGAAAGCATGAAAACATCGAGCTCATAACCTATGCTGAAGTAAAACAAGTGGATGGTTACATTGGTAACTTTAAAGTAAAAGTAGAGAAGAAACCACGATTCATAGACGAAGAACTATGCGTGGGTTGCGGATCATGTGTGGAAGTATGCCCAATTGAAATGCCTAACTACTTCGATGAAGGTATTGGTATGGTTAAGGCAGCTTATATACCATTCCCTCAAGCAGTACCACTCTGCGCAACTATTGATAAGGATTACTGTATCGAATGTAAACTCTGTGACCAGATTTGTGAACGGGGAGCAGTTAAGCACGACCAGGAACCAGAAGAAATTGAAATGGATATAGGTACCATTATTGTGGCTACTGGTTACGACCCTTACGACCCAACTGAAAAACTGGAATACGGTTACGGAAGCCACACCAATGTGATTACTGGTATGGAACTGGAAAGGCAGATCAATGCATCAGGTCCAACTGAAGGTAAAGTAGTCAAACCTTCTGATGGTGAGAAACCAAAAAGTGTAGCTTTCATCCATTGTGTAGGATCCCGGGATGAGCAGGTGGGTAAACCATACTGTTCCCGTGTATGCTGTATGTATGCTATGAAAAATGCTCAGTTAATCAAGGATAAAATGCCAGATACTGATGTGGCTCTTTACTACATGGATATTCGAGCATTTGGTAAAGGATTCGAAGAGTTCTACAAACGATCCCAAGAAAAATACGGAATCAAGTTCATCCGCGGACGACCAGCTGAAGTACTTGAAAACCCTGACCTTACCTTAACTGTAAGGGGAGAAGATACTTTAATTGGAAAAACAACCGAATACGCATATGATATGGTTGTTTTAGGTGTAGGTTTAACACCTCCTGAAGGATCTGAAGAATTAAGACAGACAATTGGTCTATCTAAATCTGCAGATGGATTCCTTATGGAAGCTCACCCTAAACTGAGACCAGTAGACACCTTAACTGATGGTGTATACCTTGCTGGTGTATCACAAGGTCCTAAAGATATTCCTGACGCTGTAGCACAAGCATCTGGTGCAGCTGCTCGAGCAGCTATCCCTATGGTCAAAGGTGAAGTTTCCATTGAACCTATTGTGGCTACTAACGATCTGGATGTTTGTGGTGGATGTGAAGTCTGTATTGAGCTATGCCCATATGGTGCACTACAAATTGAAGATGAACAGGCTGCCATTAATGTGGCTCTATGTAAAGGATGCGGAACCTGTGTAGGTGCCTGCCCATCTGGAGCTATGGATCAGCAACACTTCAAAACCGATCAAATCATGGCCCAAATTGAAGCAGCCATGGAAGAAAACTCAAAATAAGTGCGGGATTAATAATCTCCCTTATTTTATTATTTTTTTTGAATTAATTAAAAAGTATTTATTTTATCTTCCTCAGAGCCTGAAAACTAATTTAAGCTCAATTTTTTCATGTTTCTTAATTTATTTTTAGAAAAAATTAAATTTTTATACTGAATATTTATATTCATTACATTCATATCATCTATGGAGAATCACTTGATTAATTTATTATATGGATGCTGATAACAAATGTCTGAAAATCAAATTTATGCTCAGGAAATTAAAAATCTCATGAAAGAGCACAATCAGTGGATGGAAAACAGTATTAACCTCATTGCCAGTGAAAACATTACCAGCTCGCTGGTAAAAGAGGCCAGTATATCGGACCTATCCCATAGATACGCTGAAGGTGTATCCGGGTGCCGGTTATATGAGGGCTGTGAATGTATAGATGGTATCGAGGATTTGACGGTACACTTATCCAAAAAACTTTTTAATGCAGAGCATGCTAATGTACAGCCTACTTCTGGAGTAGTAGCCAATTTGGCATCTTTTTTTGCATTTACTAAACCTGGAGATTCTATAATGGCCATGGAAGTACCTTACGGTGGCCATATTTCCCATGCCAATGTTAGTGCTGCAGGTATAAGGGGATTAAAGGTTTACACCCATCCTTTTGATTTTGACAAAATGAATATAGATGCCGAAGCCATGAAAAAGATGATACTGGAAATTAAGCCAAAAATTGTTCTTTTAGGTGGCAGTCTATTTTTATTCCCTCATCCTGTAGAAGAGGCTCGTGAAGCTGCAGATGAAGTAGGGGCCAAAGTAATGTATGACGGGGCCCATGTATTGGGACTCATAGCAGGTAAGCACTTCCAGGACCCACTTAAAGAAGGGGCGGATTTACTGGTGGGAAGTACCCATAAGACATTTCCAGGACCACAAGGAGGTATAATCCTCTGCAAAGATGAAATTAGTGAAAAAATCGACGAAGCTGTATTCCCGGGAGTGGTTAGTAACCACCACCTCCATCACATGGCCGGGCTGGGAATTGCCACTGCGGAAATGCTGGAATTTGGTGAAGCTTATTCTCGCCAAATAGTTAAAAATGCTCAGGCACTGGCCCAGAATCTTTATGAACTGGGATTCAATGTTTTATGCGAGGATTTAGGATTCACTCAGTCTCATCAAGTAGTAATGGATGTCTCCGATGTGGGAAGGGCATCAGAACTATCTAAACTTCTGGAATCTAACAACATTATTTTAAATAAAAATCTACTTCCCTGGGATGATGTAAATCGTTCCGATGATCCTTCCGGTATCAGGGTGGGTACTCAGGAAATCACCCGCAGGGGCCTCAAAGAATCCCACATGAGCGAAGTTGCCCAGTACATCAAAAAAGTAGCAGTAGACGGACTTAACCTTAGAGAAGAAATTTCTGAGTTTATGGGTCAGTATACTCAGGTTCATTACGCCTTCACCCGTGATGAGGCCTATAAATACGTGGAGCTATAATAACTTTTTTCCATATTGAGGAATTAATATGCGGGTGGGATGGGCATTTACTGGAGCAGGTCATCTCCTTCGGGAGAGTGTGGAAGAACTGGAAGAAATGGCCTTAAACCATGAAATAACCGTGCTATTATCTAAAGCTGGTGAAGAAGTATTAAAAATGTATGGTCTTTATGACCGGGTTAAAAATGTCACCGGCGGATATTATAGGGAACTGGCCCGGGAAAAAGATCAGGAATTCAGTTTTCCCATTACTGGACGACTATCCATGGGTCGCTACGACTTGCTCATAGTATCCCCTACCACCTCCAATACCATTGCCAAAATAGTGCATGGCATAGCTGATACACTGGTTACCAATGCGGTGGCCCAGGCCGGAAAAGGGAAAATTAAAACCCTGATTGTACCTGTAGATTTAGAAGCAGGAGATGTAGAAACAGTATTGCCTTCTAAATTGGAACGTGATAAATGTGAGGATTGCCAAACATGTAAATCCGCTGCGGCCTGCACTAAAGAAGCCATAATCCCTGGACTGGAGATTGATCTTTTAAAATGTTCTGGGTGCGGGGCCTGTCAAAGCGCATGCCCCTTTGGAGCTGTATCTGGAGGTAAAATTATTACTATCCATATGAGGCAACTTGACGTTGAAAATACCCATAAACTTACTCATTTAGAATGGGTTTCCATTTTAAGAAACCCTTCCCATATACGAGATAACTTATAATCTGCGGTTGTGACTTTTTAAACCATATACTTATTTTTCACAGGGTTCCAAGGATAAATGTAAAGATATATTATCATATTTTTCCTCTAAAAAATGCCAATAATTATTATCATCATCCTACAGAATTATAGTAAGGGTGGTATTAATGGCAGAACAAACAAAAAGGATAGATTTTCTTATTAAGCAACTGGAAGATGAGGATTGGGTGGTAAGAGAAGACGCTGCTGAACTTTTAGCTGAGGTTGGGGATCCAAGGGCAGTTGAATACCTGATAAAAGCCCTGGAAGATGAGGACTATCATGTAAGGGAAGCAGCTGCATTGGCACTGGCTACCTTTGATAGTAAAGAGGCAATAGATCCTCTGATTAAATTATTGGGGGATGAAAAATCCGGGGTAAGATATGGCTCTGCTCTGGCTTTATCAATTTTGGGGGATAAAAGAGCCTTAAAACCCCTGGAAAAGGCTAAACAAGATAAAAATAAAATGGTAAAAAAAGCAGCCAATCTGGCCCTCAGTGAAATAAAAAACCGAACATAAAATTGTACTTTAAGTCATATTCAAATACAGGGCTTATTATTTACCGGGGCTTAGGGATAATCAATTTTCTTAAATTCGATATAGTCTCCTATGGAAATGGGGGTTTTTTCCAGAATTCCTTTTTCCAGTTCAATAACATACCGGGCTGGATCTTGTGGTGTATAAGTATTCCAGGGTTCTAATGAGACTATATCCACTACTTTTTTATTTTCATCAGCGAAAATCACATCCAGGGGCATACGCATAAAAAACATGTGTATGGCAGAACCTCGTTTCCCTCTTCCGGCAGGAATTTTTAGCACCAAACCTGATTCTATTTTAGTTTTTAACATCAGACCTCGAAAACGAGAAAAAAAGCTGTCTGCAAATTCAACCGGACCAATTGTTTTTTCATGGGTTTGGTTAATTAGATTCATCTTTGAAGACATTTAAACACCTTAAAATTAACTATTTATCTTTAAAACGGACTTCATACTTATTGCTTGTTTGCGTGACCTATTTAAAATATCCATTTAATAGTACTATACTTAATAAGAAAATTTATTTATATTATCAGTTCCAAGCACTATTACTAATAATACCAATTATCAATTTGACTGTAAGTTAGTTAACACTTATTTCTACTACCTACTATTTATGAAGGGAGCTAGGCCTGATAGTTAACATTTATCCACAGTTATTTATTAATTGGGAGGTTATCTTTATGAGGAATATTATCGTAGAAAAACTTAATCAAACTCCCATTGAGGAGCAGGACATAGAAATAGTGGAGCGAAAAGGTATAGGCCATCCAGACAGTATAAGTGATGGGATTGCAGAATCAGTTAGTAGGGCTCTTTGCAATGCTTACCTGGAGAGGTTTGGAACCATAATGCACCATAATACTGACGAAGTTCAGATTACCGCCGGGGAATCTAACCCTGTATTTGGAGGCGGAGAAGTAATCAAACCCATGGACATCCTTTTAACCGGTCGGGGAATATCTGAAATAGATGGTGAAAAAATAGGTCTGGATAGAATAGCCATCACTGCAGCAAAAGACTATCTAAAACAGAATATTATTAATCTGGATGTGGAAAGCTGTGCTGTAGTGGAATGTAAAATTGGACATGGGTCTGGAGATTTAAGAGACGTATTTGCCAGGAAGGGAAAAGCTCCACTTTCCAATGACACCTCCTTTGGAGTTGGGTTTGCCCCTTTTTCTGAAACTGAAACCATTGTAATGGAAGTAGAATACCTTTTAAACTCTCCTCAGTTTAAAAAGAAATATCCTGCTTTAGGGGAGGATATTAAAGTCATGGGTCTTCGGGAAGGAGATAAAATTATCCTTACTGTGGCGGTGGCCATGGTGGATAAATATGTGGATGATCTGCAAGCTTACCTGGAAATGGTATCTGTGGTTAAAGAAGAGGTTTTACAGCTTGCCCACCAGTTCACCCCACGGGACATAGAAGTGTTTGTAAATACTGCCGACCGCTGCGAAGAAGATGGAACACCTTCTGTTTACATTACCGTCACCGGTACTTCTGCTGAAATGGGGGATGATGGTTCAGTAGGAAGGGGTAACCGGGCTAATGGCCTCATTACACCAAACCGACCCATGTCCATGGAAGCTACATCTGGAAAAAACCCTATAAATCACGTGGGTAAAATATATAACCTACTATCCACTCAGATGGCAGCAGATATTGTAGAAGCTGTGGAAGGGGTTCAACAGGTTCATATAATGATTTTATCCCAGATAGGTAAACCTATTGACCAGCCCAAGGCCGCCAATTCCCAGATAATTCTACAGCAGGGATACCGTATGGAAGATGTACAGAAAAAAGTGGAAAGTGTGATGGATAACTGGTTGGAAGATACATCTAGCATCACTGAAATGCTGGTAAAAGGAACGCTTCGAACCTTTTAAGAGTAAACCTACTTAAAATTAAAAGTCAACTCCATCCACTTTATTTTAATAAGACCTTCCTTTAATATAAAGTTGGATTTCTTAAAGCATGAATACTGTAGGTATTCCATCCCTAACTTTTTTATTTATATCACCTGTCCCTACCAATGCCGCAGGAATAATATTTTTAATTATTGTACTTGACAGGGGACAAATGAAAATTATTTCCTGTATTGTTAAATTGTTTTATATCATCACCACCATACAATATTAGTAATCTAATTAATTTCATCAAATCATAGGAGAGTTTATATGCCCATCCAGGAGGCAGAAAAATCATATCAACCTCAAACTATAGAGGAGAAAATCCAGAACTTCTGGATTGAAAATCAAATTTATAATAAAACCAAACTACTAAGAGAAGACCAGCCGACTTATTCATTTTTAGATGGTCCTCCCTATTGCAGTGGGCGAATACACCTGGGAACAGCCTGGAATAAAATTATTAAGGATACTCATCTTCGTTTTAAAAGTATGAATGGTTTCAATATCAGGCGCCAGGCCGGCTGGGATACCCACGGCCTTCCTATAGAACACAAGGTGGAAGGGCTGCTGGGTCTTAAAAGCAAGAAGGAAATTGAAACTAAAATAGGAATTGAAAACTTCATCAACAAATGCAGGGAATTTGCTATTGAAAATAAGGCCATGATGACCGAACAATTCCAGAAAATAGGAATATGGATGGATTGGGACGACCCCTACGTAACTTTTGATCCCAAGTACATGGAATCCTGCTGGTGGACCCTCAAACAGGCCCATAAAAAGGATTTACTGGTAAATGACCTGCGGGTTATAACCTGGTGTCCTCGCTGCGAAACAGCCCTGGCTCTGGCGGAAATTGACTATGAAAATAAGGACGATCCTTCAATCTACGTTAAATTCCCCTTAAAAAATCCTGAAATTGCTGAAAATGGCAAAGAATTTGTCATGATATGGACCACCACTCCCTGGACCCTTCCCGCTAATATGGCTGTATGTGTGCATCCTGAATTCGATTATGCCTATGTAAAAATAAAGGACGAGGTATATGTAATGGCCGAAGCACTGGTGGATTCACTCTTTGGGGAAGAGAAATATGAAATCCTGAAGATAGTAAAAGGGTCATACCTGGAAGGAAAAGAATATTTACACCCTTTAAATCAGGAAATATCCAAACAAAAGGAATTTAAACATTTGATTCTTCCAGGAGAACACGTAACACTCACTGAAGGGACAGGTTGTGTACATACTGCTCCTGGACATGGACCAGAGGATTTTGAAATTGGGAAAGAGTATGGATTACCTATATTCTGCCCGGTGGATGATGCCGGCTTATTTAAAGAAGAAGCAGGAAAATATGCCGGACAATTTGTAAAAGATGCGGACCCCTTTATAATCGCCGATCTGGATGTGCATGGATTTTTATTTAAAGAAGGCACTATCAATCACCGTTATGGTTTTTGCTGGAGATGTAAAACTCCCATTATTTACCTGGCTACCCAGCAATGGTTTTTAAAGATAACCGAAATCAAAGATCAAATGCTCAGTGAACTGGATAAAGTGGAATGGGTTCCTTCCTGGGCTGGAGAAAGCAGGTTCCGTAACTGGATTGAGAATGCCCGGGACTGGACCATATCCCGACAAAGGTACTGGGGAATACCCATCCCTATCTGGTCCTGTGATGACTGTGATGAAATAACCGTACTGGGTTCGGTAAACGAGCTTAAAGAAAAAGCCAATGAAAACAATCTACAGGGAGACTTTATTCATCGCCCCCATGTGGACGATATTACCCTACCCTGTGCATGTGGGGGAATAATGAAACGTACCCCTGACGTACTGGATGTATGGATAGATTCAGGTGTGGCGGGGTGGGCATCACTCTATTATCCTCAAAAAAAGGATTTATTTGAAAAATGGTTCCCTTACGACTTTATAACTGAAGGTCATGACCAGACCCGGGGATGGTTCTATTCTCAACTGGGAACCGGGGTCATTGCCCTGGATAAAACACCTTACCAGAAAGTACTGATGCATGGATTTACCCTGGATGAGGACGGTAGGAAGATGAGTAAATCCCTGGGCAATGTGGTAGAGCCAGAGGAGGTTATTGAAAATTACGGTGCAGACATCCTCAGATTTTACCTTTTATGGGCTAATAAACCATGGGAAGATCTTAAATTTGTCTGGGATGAGCTTAAGAATGTAAGTAAAATGTTCAATATATGGTGGAATGTTTATGTATTTTCCACCACCTATATGGCCCTGGATAATTTTAATCCACTTCAATGCACTCCTGAAAATATTCAATTGAGAGATGAAGACCGCTGGATTCTTTCCAGAATTAACTCAGTGGCGCAAGAAGTTACAGAAGCCCTAAATAATCTTTTCTTCCACAAGGCCACTCGAAGCCTCAACCATTTCATACTGGAGGATTTAAGTCGCTGGTATGTAAGGCTAATCAGGGGACGTACCTGGGTAGAAAAAGATGATCCTGATAAGTTAGGGGCTTATCATACTCTCTACACTGTCCTGGAAATGTTGATTACTATGATGGCACCTATAGCTCCTCACATAAGTGAAGAAATGTATCACAATCTCATTAAAGAGGTGAACCCTCAATCCAAAGAAAGTGTGCACATGCTGGACTGGAATTATTCAGAAGAACTTATTGATGAGAAATTAGAGTCCCAAATGGATGTAGTAAGGGATATAATTGAGGCAGGTGCTCGAGGAAGGGATGTAGCTCGATACAAACTCAGATGGCCAGTAAGCGAAATTATAGTGGTATCTGAAGATCAAAATGTTCTAAAAGCTGCCAAATCACTTCAAAAGGTAATTATGGAGCAGGCTAATACAAAAAAAGTATTAACTGACCAGGAATTTCCAGAATTAAAAATTAATGTTCTGCCTAACATGAAAACACTGGGCCCTAAACTGCGTCAGGATGTACCACGGGTGGCCGGTGAACTAAGAAAACAGGATGGAAAAACTATAAAACAGGAAATGGAAACACATGGCATCTTAAAAATAGAACTGGAAGATAAAATCATAGAATTAAATCCAGAAGATGTGGTATATGAAACGGAGCTACCTGAAGATGTGGTAAGTGCTGAATTCGATGGGGGGAGCGTATTTATAAACACTCAAATCACACCAGAGATATTATCAGAATCCATGTCCCGGGAATTAATAAGAAGAATCCAGGACATGAGAAAAGACATGGATCTGGATGTGGAGTCTAATATTGAGGTGGAAGTTAACTGCAGTACCTTACTGCAGGACCTGGTACAACCCCACCATGATTTCATGGCCCATGAAGTAAGGGCACAAAAAATTACTTTTGGAGAAAATAAAGGAGAATATACTAAAGAATGGAAAATAGAAGATGAAAATCTTTCTGTTTCAATAAAAAAAGCTTAAATTTTCCTTATCTTTTTATTTTATTTTATTTTTGGTTTTTAGATTTTTCCAGGTGGGGGAATTATAGAAATAAATTAATGTTTAATGAAATAAATCATTATTAAACATCTAAAAAAAACCATACATAAAATTGATTTTTCATATTATAAAGTATTAAGGGTGCTAATATGGCTTTAACAGATTCGGAAGAGAAATATATAAAAAAAGAATTGGGAAGGGAACCTAACTCCCTGGAATATGGCATGCTGGATATAATGTTCTCGGAGCACTGTTCTTATAAAAGCAGCCGTCCTGTACTGGGACTTTTCCCCACAGAAGGAGAAAAAATTATTTTGGGACCGGGAGATGATGCAGGACTGGTGGAAATAACTGATGAACTGGCACTGGCAGTGGGAATTGAAAGTCACAATCACCCTTCTGCTATAGAACCTTATGGAGGGGCCGGAACAGGCATAGGTGGTATTTTAAGGGACATAATTTCTATGGGGGCCATGCCTATTGCGCTTTTAGACTCTCTACGTTTTGGATATCTCCAAGACCAGAAATCACGTTACCTGTTTGAACATGTGGTTAAGGGGATCTCGGATTATGGGAACCGGGTAGGGATCCCCACTGTGGGGGGAGAAGTTGAATTTGATGATAATTTCCAGTTAAACCCACTGGTAAATGTAATGTGCGCTGGTCTGGTTGCTAAAAAAGATATTGTGCGGGGAATAGCCCCGGATGTAGGTGATTTATTCCTGCTCATGGGGGGCAGGACCGGAAGAGACGGTATCCATGGTGTTACCTTTGCCAGTGAAGAACTTACCACTTCTTCTGAAATCGAAGATCGTCCCGCGGTCCAAATTGGAGACCCCTTTACCAAAAAAATGGTTTTGGAAGCCAGTTTGGAAATAATGGAACAAATTCCCGTATCAGGAGTTAAGGATTTAGGTGGAGGTGGCTTAACCTGCTGCATATCTGAATTAGCAGCCAAGTGTGACAACGGGGCTCAGGTGGATTTAGGTGCCATACCCCTTAGAGAAGAAGGTATGACTCCCTATGAGATAATGCTATCTGAATCACAGGAAAGGATGGTTTTTGTTATTAAACCTTCCCAGGTAGAAGCAGTCATGGATATATGTCAGAAATATGAATTACCTGCGGCGGTGGTGGGAGAGGTAACTTCTACCCGGCAGATGGTGATAAAAGATGCAGGAGAAATTATAGCAGATTTACCCGCCCATTTACTGGCTGATCCACCAGTGGTGGAAAGGGAAGCCCAAAAAATAGAAAAAAACCCTGAAAAAGTAGAAGTAGAACATCCTCCGGCAGAAGAAGCACTACTAAAAATTCTATCCTCCCAGAATATTGCCAGTAAAAGATGGGTTTACCGCCAGTATGACCATGAAGTTCAAATCAGAACCATAGTAAAACCAGGAGATGATGCAGCAGTATTACGGGTAGATGAAGAAACTGCAGTGGCTTTAAGTGTGGATTGTAATAGTATTCACACTAAACTGGACCCTTACCATGGAGGGGCTGGCTCTTTGGCTGAAGCATTAAGAAATGTGGTTTCCATGGGGGCTACGCCACGTTGTGTTGTGGACTGCCTTAACTTTGGAAACCCGGAAAAACCAGAGGTTTTCTGGCAGTTTTCCCAGTGTGTGCAGGGCATGGCTGATCTGGCCCGGAAATTCAATACTCCGGTTATAAGTGGGAATGTTAGCTTCTATAATGAAACAGAAGGAATAACTGTAAATCCTTCCCCGGTGGTCGGGGTGGTTGGGGTGGTAAAAATACCCCATATAAGGACCATGGAATTCAAAAATGAAGGGGATAAAATCATTATCTTGGGAAACACCTATCATGAATTGGAGGGTTCAGAATACCACCGGAACATCCATAAACTGGTACAGGGAGATGCTCCTAAAATCAGGATGGATGAAGAATTAAAATCCGCAGAAAGCATACTGGAACTATTAAATAGTAATCTGGCTCCGGCTATTACTGCCATTCACGACTGTTCAGCGGGAGGTATGGGTATAGCTCTTTCTGAAATGGCTTTAAAATCAGGAATAGGCGCCCAGGTAGATTTAAATAAAGCCCCTGGAAATAAGACCACAGAATTTGAAACACTCTTATCAGAGTCCCATGGCCGGTATATTATTACCACTACCCCTGATAAAGTAGAAGAAGTTCTGGATAAAATTAAAGTTCCCGCAGCAGTAGTGGGAGAAGTAAAAGGTGATAAATTAGTGGTAAAAAATCTCCTTGATTTAGATCTGGATGAACTTCAAAAGGCTTACCATGGGGTAATAGAAGAATTCATGGCATAAAATACTAAAACCTGGTGTTTTTAGTGTATAAAAGAGAGTTAATAAGGCAGCTTATACATGCATCAGGTATTATATTTATTTTTTTAGGAAATTATTTACCAGTACCTTACCTTATCTTATTATCCCTGGTGGCTATGGTTTCTGGAGAACTAATCTTCCAAATTGATAAAAAATACTACATTCCTTTTTTTCTAAAATTTTAAGAAGTTGCCGACGGGATGAAAAAGAGAAAGGATTTATTTATTTTTTCTTAGGCCTGACTTTAACCCTGGCTTTTTTTGGTTTTAATATGGCCATAGCCAATGCCGCCATAATTATACTGGTTTTAGGAGATGCTACTTCCACCCTGGTAGGGAAAAAAATTGGAAAAAATAAACTACCTCACCACTTACAAAAAAGCTGGCAGGGGAGTTTTAGTTTTTTTGTGGTAAGTTTTATCGGGGCCGGTACTCAAGTTCCCCTGGTAGCGGCTTTCATGGGGGCACTGGCCGGAACCATCACTGAGGCATACAGCCCTTTGGATGATAATATAGCCATACCGGTGGTCAGTGGAATGGTAATAACTCTGTTAATCTATTTATTTTTCTAATTAAATGACTATTTAAAGCCTTATAGCCCCTTCTTGTTTAAAGTAAAAGATGGAAAGAGCAAATATTGCCAGGGAAATCACTATGGATGGTAAAAATTCTAATAGCCAGAGAGGATTCAGGTAAGGTCCAGAGGACATTCTAACAATAATAACCGTGGGAATGGTGTTTAAAATACCATATAATGCAGGAATATTCATAAAAAGAGGTAAAAACAATACGAATGTGGCAAAAAATAATAAAAGGGTAACTGCAGAATTTGCTTCTTTGGTAGAATCCACGAGCATGGATATTAACACCCCCATACCAATAAAGCCCATACCTACAAAAAATAAAAGAACTATCAGTAGCAGGGGATTATAAACAGGCACCTGCAGAAAATACAGCAGCATAATCCAGGCCCCACTTTGTATAAGAGAAAATAATAGTATGGGAAGTATTTTACCTGCAATTACCATGGGTCCAGAAAGGGGGGTCATTAATAGTACTTCAAATGTTTTTCTTTCCTTTTCACCTACCACACTATCTGTAACTATATTGCTGGCCAGGAAAAAGGGCAAAAGTAGTATAAAGGGCACGATGAACCCGTACATTATCTCCACAAAGTAAGAACTCTCCAGGGCTAGAGGAGAAGCAGATTCTTTATTTATTTCGATCTCATTGATATCCAGTGGATTCTGAATGATATTTATTTCTTCTACACTTAATCCACTACTGGAAAGCCTTTTTTCTAGCTGATAATAGTCCAGTGCCTTATTTATCTTATCCCGGGCAACAGGGTAAAATACGTTGGTGTTATCAATTTGAAGACCGATATCTCCTTCTTCATTGGATATATAAACCAGGGCTACTACTTCTTTCCCCACTTGATTTAGGCCAGTTTCCACATCTGGAAAATACATAAGGGTTAAATCTTGATTTTTCAGGCTTTCTTCTAAAGTAGATCCCTGCAGATTTTGAGGTAACCCCACTTTAATGGCAGTTGAACCTCCCCATTCATCTAAAAGCTCTGGATCAGTCACCACCGAACTGGTAAGGGCCAATCCATATGCTCCTAGAATTATTAAAAGCTGAACAAATACCACCAATAGATAAATTTTATTGGAAAGGATATCCTTTGCTTCTTTTTTAAAAAGTGCCAGAAATTTCATTATTTCCCTCATACTGATAAAATTAAATGATTCATTTTTTAAAATAGTTTAAAACCTTACTTAAACCTGTAAATTCGAATAACAGTCTTAATAATCCTGGACGGGGACCAAATACTATATCATCCCTTTTAAAAAGCCATATAGAAATGTAATATGATATTAAACTAATTAAGAGCAGGGAGGTAAATGGTACAATGATATCTCCCCGGGAAAGAGTTTCGCCTGAAAAAACCTTAATAGCCAGGGTCATGGTAGAGGCACTAACATATCTTCCCTGCTGGGAGATGTAAGCTAGAGCCGGTACTATCAAAAAACCTATTATGGCCACATAGGCAAAAGTTATCCCAATTCCGGCCTCTTTATAATTTTTACTAAAAGCAGCAATAATACTGGTTAAACCCACAATAGGTAAAGCAGTAGTAACCACTATCAGGTACACCAGCCCCGGATTTTCAATAGAATAACCTGCTAAAATCATTAAGAACATCCATAATGCTGCCTGCAGGGCCATGGTGATTATCACTGCCATACTTTTACCCAGTATAATATTTGATCGGGAAACAGGCATTGCTATTAATATTTCTCCGGTTTTTCTTTCTTTTTCACCTACAATACTGTCTACAATCAGGTTTCCAAATAGAAATAAGGGCAAAAATAACAAAATGGCAGTCATTACTTTATTAATTAGCTGCAGAGGAAGTGCCTCTCCCTGAGTTTCTTCCTGAATCTCGGGTTGGCTTACTTCTTCAGGGGGAGTTAAATCATCAATCCATCTTTGGGATATAAGGGAGGATGCTCTATTTTGGGCGGTAACAACTTCATCTTTAATCACACTTCTTTTAGGGTCTTTATAATCTATATATAACTTCACCGGGACAGGTTTTATTTCTTCCAGATTAAAATCATCTGCTGAAGGTAAAAGTACCACCCCTGTAACATCACCACCTTCCAAACGGTTTAAAGCTACATCTATTTCATTTGAATTAAAATATTCTGAGGATCATAAATATCCAGTGATGCAAACTGGTTCAGGGAGGGGGTAAGTGAAATTCCTTCATCTGATTCAATTCCTTCCATGAAGCTACTAAAAAATAGTACCATCATTAAGAGCACCACTAATTGTAAAAAGAATATTAGAATGAATTTACGGTTATGGAGGGTATTTTTCAATTCCCATTTGGTGATGGTCCAGGAGCTCATGGTAAAACCGGTAATAGCTACTTATTTATTTAGATTAGCCACATTCTGGATAAAAACGTCTTCCAGGGTGGGTTCTTTGGTATTAACTGCTTTTAAGTTAGGCCCAATAAATTCTATTATCCGGGAGATTTCTATTCTGCTTTCCAGGGATAGGCTCAATATGTTTTCTTTTAAGGTAAAATTTTCCACCATCTCCATATTTTCAAAATCAGTCAGATTCACCAGGGAAGGATCATTTAAAGACACATTTAAAATTATATCCCCATGTATTTTTGACTTTAATTCTTGGGGACTACCCATATCCAGTATCTGACCCTGGTTTAAAATAGCCACCCGATCACACAGTGCATCGGCTTCATCCATGTAATGGGTGCACAGTAGAATGGTTTTATCTCCTTTAAGACTTTCAATAAAGTCCCGAATTGCCAGGGAAGTGGCAGGATCCAGACCCATGGTGGGTTCATCAAAAATAATAATATCCGGGTCATGGACCAGGGCCCGGGCAATACCAATTCTCTGTCTCAGGCCCTTGGAAAAAGTATTAATTCTATGTTGAGCCCGGGCCTTCATTCCCACCAGTTCCAGTAACTCTTCAATCCTTGATTCCAGTTGGTTCGAGGGAACACCATACAACTCTCCAAAATACTTCAAAAGATCATAGGCCCGGAAACGTTCATAAAGGTTAGGTTCCTCGGGTAGATAACCAATCATGGATTTTACTTCCAGGGGATTTTCCTGAACATCATAACCCCCCACCATGACCTGACCCTGATCTGGCTGGAGAATGCAGGAAATAATCCTGATGGCCGTGGTTTTCCCGGCACCATTAGGCCCAATCAATCCCAAAAGCTCTCCTTTTTTTATCTCTAAATTTAAATTATCCAGAGCACGTATTTTACCAAAGTATTTGGTTAAAGAGCTTATCTTTATCATCAATAATTAATTGAATGTATAGTATATTAAATTTTATCCAATAGAAACATAAATATTTTCTAAGGACTCTAAACAACGAATTTAATATAGGAAAGTGCCATAGAAATAAAGGTATAACCATACCATTAAAGCTAACTAACCCCACTAAAAGATTTTCAGGAAGTAGAAACATGTTCTTATCAGAATTAATACCTCTGGAAGAGGCTTTAAATTTAATAAATCAGGAAAAAATCTCCTATATCACTGAAAAAATTAAACTGGACCAGGCCCATGGGAGAGTTCTGGCAGAAGACATACATGCCTTGCTGGACTCCCCGGGATTTGATAGATCCGCCATGGATGGTTTTGCCATACAAGCAGAAGACACCTTTGGATTTTCTCAGGAAAATCCAGCTCATTTAAAAATTATTGATCGTATAGGCGCGGGAAAAAAATCAAAATTAATTCTTAAAAAAGGAGAAGCTATTAAAATTGCCACCGGGGCCCCCATTCCTCAAGGAGCTAATGGGGTAGTTATGGAAGAATACACCTATGAAAAAGGAGATGAGTTAGAAGTATTATTCAGCATAACCCCTAATGAAAATGTTTCTCCTGCCGGGGAAGACTTCAAATCAGGGGATTTACTCCTTAAAAACCCCCAACAATTAAGGCCCCAGGATGTGGGAATCATTTCCTCTGCAGGCCATAATGAATTGAAAGTATTTAAAAAACCAGTGGTAGGCATAATTACAACAGGAAATGAACTGGTAATGGATAAAAGCAAAATAAACGACGCTGAAGTTATAAATTCTAATTATTATACCTTAAAATCTCTGCTAGAAAGTACCAAAGCAATACCTTTAGTAACTCATGCCCGGGATGATACTAATCAGGTAGAACAGCAGATAAAAAAATTTGCTAAAGAATGTGATGTGATTATAACCACCGGAGGCACTGCCATAAGTAAGGGTGATGTGGTGGTGGATGTGGTGGAAAAAATAGGAGAGGTTTTATTCCACGGGGTCAGTATTCGCCCGGGAAAACCAGTTGCCTTTGGCAGGGTGGATCAAAAACCAGTATTCATGTTATCGGGATACCCGGTGGCGGCCATGGTTCAATTTGATATCCTGGTAAGGCCCTATCTTTTAAAAATGCAAAAATTAGCCCCCCTTCCACCCATGGTTAAAAGAAAAGCCACCCAGAAAATTCCATCTAAACTGGGCCGCACAGACTATATAAGGGCCCATGCCGGAATAGAAAGTGTGGATCCCATTTTAAGTAAAGGATCGGGGGTTATCAGATCCATGGTACAATCCAACTGTTACATTGTAATAGAAGCAGAAGCAGAAGGAATAGCCGCAGGGGAAGAATGTGAGGTCTTATTTTTTGATTCTTTTGTAAGGTACTAGCGCACCTTATAATAATTATTTGATAGTATCCAGGCAAATGTTTTATAAGTTTAAGGTCCCATACTTAAGTTTGAGTGCTAAAAAACTGGAATTAATATTTAATTAATTATTTTCTTATGAGACTTACGAGATTTAAGGTGATATAATGAATGCTTTATGGTTCTATGCCATTGCCTTTGTAGTTATATGGATAATGGCTTTACTTTTTAGAGATAAACTTAAAATAGATATTCAGGGTCCAATCCTTATGCGGAAAACCCAAAAAATGAAGGGATTTATTGATCGGACTGCCCAGAGACACACCAGATTATGGAGATGGATGCTTAATCTGGGGATACCGGTGGCATTTTTCTTCATGTTCACCATTGTATTTTTACTTATACAGTCCCTGGAAACTATTTTTGTGGCCCCCCAAGCCGCCATTATTTTACCCGGGGTGGAAATACCTGGATCTCCTATTTTCGTCCCATTAGGTTATGGAATTCTGGGTCTGGCCACGGTTATTATTGTACATGAATTTGGCCATGGAATACTTGCCCGAGTAGAAGGAGTAAATATTAAATCTATTGGGGTGCTTTTATTGGCTATATTGCCGGGGGCTTTTGTAGAACCAGATGAAGAACAGATCCAGAAGATAAAAAGAATTCCTAGATTAAGGATTCTGGCTGCAGGTTCAGTTTTTAACTTAACTCTGGCTTTAATCGCATTTTTACTGGTAACCGGAATATCCAGCTTCGCAGTTCCAGCTGTATTTCAAGGTGATGGGCTTTTAATTACAGGAGTGGTACCCGGAAGCCCTGCTGAAGGAATCTTACAGGACGGAATGATATTAAAAAGTATCAATGGCTTGAGTACCAGTAACACCACTAATTTCCAGGAAACTATTAGTCAACTGGAAGTTGGCCAGGAAGCTACTTTTGTAACCAGTGAGGGTACTTTCAATCTAAAGCTAGGACAAAATCCTAATAACGAAAGCGCACCTTATATTGGTATTCGAAGTACTCCCAATCAGGTGATAAAAGAAGATGTGGCTGCTAGTTATGGTGAAACCTTGCCCTGGGCCTGGCTATATTTACTGGATGCCTTTTTCTGGATTTACTTCCTGAATCTGGCAGTGGGAATATTCAATCTACTCCCTGCAAAACCACTAGACGGGGGATTAATGCTGGAGGAACTATTGAGATTTAAATTGTCCGATAAACTAACTCGTCCTATAGTATCCTCAGTATCTCTTTTCTTGATTGCCATAGTTGTCATAAGTATAATCTTTGGCACAGGCCGGGGAATACTGATGATGTTTTAAAATATTCCTTTTTTTGTATACTCCTTGACTGACAACAAAAAACTTCCCCCAATGTTTTTTAAAATTATCTTCTTTTAGATTTACAGGAAAAACAAATAGGGTCCTGGCGGTTGGATTTGTAAACTTTAAGACACACCGGGCACTGCACTGTATGCACCTTCTCTTTTGTAATGGGCACGGCCCGGTCCTGACACTGGCAACGTATACCCACCATTTTTTTAGATTTTTTTCGGGCTTTAGGATTCACTAAACTCTTCCCCCTTTAGAAACTGAAAACCTGATCCATGTTTTCCATCAAATCCACCACCAGTTCATCATAGTTATCAAAAATTTCTACAGAAGAAATCATACGGCTGGAACTTATACTCCGGGCTTTTAGATCTCCTGAAAAAGCACTTATCCTTAAATTTTCCCCAGCCTGAGCTAGTAGGGAAGTATAATCATGTCCGGGCATGGATGCATATACTCCATTTCCAATAAGATAGAGGTGAATTTGATGCTCCTCAGAGTAAAGTTTTAAAATCTGTACAAAATTTTTAAAACTCACTTCCTGAGGGGTTTTTGTTACTAAAAAAGCGATATTCATAATTTATTTCCCCCTGATTAGTAACCTTCCCATCCTAAAGTCTGCATGAGAGAAGTTCCCAGCATTTTTTTTAGACATTTTAACTGCTCCTGATTCCAGGGCTCATGCAGAGGAATACAGTTATTGAGTTTCTGTTCTCCAGATAATATTTTAAAGGCAAAGGCCATGCAGGTGCTCTCACCACAATCAGTACAATTGGATTGGGGTAAACAGCGATGAATATCCAGGGGCCCCAGCTTGGAGGGACTTTTAAAGTGGTCAGATGAATCTCCCTCTTCCTGATGGTCATAAACCTGATTAATATCCTTCATAATCCGGGATATAACTTTTATAGCATCTTCTTTATCCAGGGTTTTATTCATGGTAACTTTACCTGAAGGATAAATGGTTATTAAACGGTCAAATAAAGATAAGGTCAATATTTTTTTCTTTTCCAAGTAACTGGTTTTACCAGGAGGATAAGTGGAAGCTAGTCGAGGCAATACTTCACCCAGATGAGAATCTAATTCCATTAAAACCCTTACTTTTCCTTCGGTTGCTATGCAGGGTTTAATATTTTTAATGGAAACTGACTTTACCAGAGATCCGTCTTTTAAGACCTCATACTTTAATTCTTTCATTTCCAAAATTTTCCTCTCCTAAATACGTATAAAAGCGGTTTTATGGCGGGAGGTTAAAATTTCATATAAGTCCTCATCACTAATCAGATCGGCTGATTCCACCAGGTCTTCTTCTGTAAAACCTCTGCTTTCCAGGGAAGGCCCATGTACCATTACATTGCCTTCTGGAAATATGAGATAGGTCAATTCCTCCACACTGGGAAAACCAATATTGCTCTCACTATCCTGACCTTCAAGAGCTGCATAAACGCCATCTCCTGTAAGGAGAACATCACCGGGAAGCCCAATATTTAAACAGGCAATGGCCACGTAAAAGCCACTGAAGGCATCTTCCCACCCATAAGGGGCTTTATCAATAATTAAAAGCACGCTATCCATTCAACCACCTAAATTTATAACCTGATCACTTTTACCAATCCAGGCGGCCAGTTCATAGACAGTTTTAATTTCTACTCCCTTAATGTAGGGGTCCTGGGCACAACTATGTCCTCTGGCAGTAGAACACCGCACACAGGCTTTAATATTGGCACCTTTTTCTAATAAAATACGGAATTTATGAGCAACATTGGGAAAAGAATTAGGATTTTGCTCTTTTTTAGGTATGTGAGTAGCATCCATATATAAAAATAAATTAACCCTATAATTTTTATTTAAAGCACTTTTTGCTATTTCATAAGCCATATCTGCATACTGTGACCGGTAAGGGCCCTCTGTTAGCAGTATAGTCAACATTTTAGGGGGAGATTCCTCCATAATATAGCATATTTGTTCAGCCAACATAAATAATTGTTCAGGAATCAATATTGACGAATATTATTTAAACCATATGCGACCAAAATAATAATTTATGCTATCCTGGTTAATCCTGGTGGCCTTATTCTGCATAGCCCTGGTTATAGTAATTAAATCTGCCAATGTATTTGTGGATAACCTGGTTGAAATTGGCCGCTTTTTTGGAATTTCTCCCATAATACTGGGTGTAACTGTAGCAGCAGCAGGCACCAGTTTACCTGAATTTGGGTCCGCCATAATTTCAGTTTTCACCGGAAATCCAGATATGGGGGTGGGAGTGGTTATTGGATCCAATATATGGAATATCTGTGGGATAATCGGTGTTTCCGCACTATTATCTTGCGTTATAACCACCAATCAGGAGGAAATAAAAAGAGATGGATTCATGGGTTTATTGGCTGCCCTGGTATTGGCCACATTCATGTTACTGGGATTTATCAATCAAATAACTGCTCTGGTGTTAATTTTAATGTACGGGGCCTATTTGTATTTTTTAATCAAAAATCAGCAGAAATATTATAATCTTCACCACCACGTGGATAAAGCACCTGGTAAACCATTTAATTATAAACAACTAGCTTGGACCATACTGGGCTTTACCGGTCTTATTATTTCCTGCCGTTTACTGGTTTACAGTGCAGTGGAACTGGCCCAGTTAGCCAATATCCCTGAAATGATTGTGGGATTATTTGCCCTGGCCATAGGAACCAGTTTAGCTGAAATGGTGGTGGCCATAACCTCTGC
>CAMYKT010000022.1 GCA_947259185.1 uncultured Methanobacteriaceae archaeon | reverse complement strand
AAGTTATCAACCAATGTAGATGACATTCTGGAAGATGAAGATATAGATATCGTTATAGAACTTATTGGGGGCTATTTACCCGCTCTTGATTTTATTTTGAAGGCCCTTAACAAAGGTAAGCATGTGGTTACAGCCAATAAAGCCCTTTTGGCCAAACACTGGGACGAGATTATATCTGCTGCAGAGGAAAATCAGGTTAAAATATCCTTCGAAGCAAGTGTTGGTGGAGGAATACCCCTTTTACAGCCTTTAAATGAGAGTCTAGCTGCCAATAATATCCAGTCCATCTATGGAATAATAAATGGTACGGCCAATTACATACTTACTAAAATGACCCAGGAAGGCTTAAATTTTGATTCAGTATTAAATGAAGCCCAAGATAAAGGATATGCAGAACAAGACCCAACTTTTGATGTGGAAGGACATGATACTGCTCAAAAATTAATTCTACTCACCATACTAGGATTTGGAGAATATATAAAAGAAGAAAAATTCCATGTAGAGGGTATTCGCAATATAACCCCGGAAGATATCATTTTTAATCTAGAAGAGCGAGGATATGTTATTAAGCTACTGGGTATCTCCAGAAAAACAGATAATGAGCTGGAAGTAAGGGTCCATCCCACCTTAATTCCTCAAGACCACCTTTTAGCCTCAGTAAACGGAGTTTTCAATGGAGTTTATATTGAAGGTGATGCTGTGGGTCCAGTAATGATGTATGGCCAGGGAGCAGGGAGTATGCCCACGGCAAGTGCTGTAATTGGAGATTGTCTGGACATTATTAACAATCCGCAAAAAGAAATACCTTTCGGGCCATTAAAAGAAAATCCTGCCTCTTTAAAAAGTATTGAAAATGTAAAATCCAAATACTATATTAGATTGAAAGCCCTGGATCATCCAGGAGTACTGCACTCCATAGCAGGCATTCTAAGCGATTTTAATATAAGTATTGAGTCCGTAAGCCAGAAAAAACTCGATGATGGGCCGGCAGTACCTATTTTTATAGTGACGCATAAAGCATCAGAAAATGATTTAAGGAGTGCTTTAAAGAAAATAGATGAATTAAAAGACATAAAAGAAAAAAGTATGTTTATCCGAATTTTAGAAGAATGAACAAAACCATATTATTTTTTTTAAAAATTTAGTAATAAAAATTTATTAATTAATAGGAAAAAGGTGATTAAATGACCATCAGAGTATATTGTATATCCCAATTTCTATTCTGCCCCTATAAACTACTATTAAGCCAGGTACATGATGAAAAAAAATTAGCTGATTCCAAAAACCAGTCCAAGTCCAGAACCATAGTTACTATATCCAAGCACTTGCATCATGATTTTGTGGATATGGTTAGAATGAATATGTGGTCGGTGGAAAGAGGTATGAACAAAGAAGAAGTTATAGAAAATTTATTAAATGGAATTCCTTCTTTAATTAAAAATGCTTCAGAAAACGTTACACAATTATGTGATTGCTATGCTGGGGAACAGCTGGAAAATGAATGGGCTTCTAGAATAAAAATAGAAATAGAGATTTTAGCACTTAAAATAATTAAAATTATGAATACTACCCGAAAATCCGGGCGCGAATTAATTGAAATGATGTTTCCTCCCTCTTTGAATAGTTATTTAATTTATGATAGCTATCTGGATCTGGTGGGTAAAATAGATAAAATAGAAATTATGGATGGTAACTATTTCCCGGTGAAAATAAAATATGGTAATCCTCCTTTAAGAGGGGTTTGGGATTCTGATGCTCTGGAAGTAGTTGCTTATGCTCTTTTAACTGAAAGGGAATTTGAAACTGATGTTAATGTGGGTTTTGTTGAATATGTTACTTTAGGAGAGAAAAGACCTGTAATAATAGATTCCGAAATTAGAGAAGGGTTTTTTCGGGTAATGGATGAAATAAGAAATATTATATATGAAAATGAAGCTCCTGAAATTGTAATAAACCCCAGAAAATGTGAATCATGTGAATATATTAATACATGTGAATACGGTGGTCTATTATCATAAATTAAGTAAAAATGATGGCAAGAGCCTGAATTAGAAAATTAAAATTCTAAAATAATGTTTTTAATTGTCAGAATAAGATACCAAAATATAAATTCTAAGAATAATAGAATATAATCATTATTATCGGTGATAAAATGAGCCAAGAAGAACTCTTAAAAAAATGTGAAGGTATGGAAGATTCAAGTGTAATGGGTGCTTGCAGAGTAATGCTGGAAATGATGGCCAAAAAAGAGGTGCAAGTTGAAGAAGAAGGTCCGCAAACTTACCTGGAAATGGCAGAAAACCTTAAACCAGCTGATGTATCTAAAGTACTGCAACTGGCATTGAAAATCAGAGAAAGCGGAGATGTGAAAGACCCCGAAGTATTGAATGCAGCGAGCAGAATAATAAGAGCCATTGAAATGAGCTAATTAAAGTATTAAATTTAAAACTTTTTTTTCCCTACTTTTTTTATATCAAAAATTGCAGTATCGGCTATAGCCATAACAGCCATTACTCCTGCTTGAATAGGATCAGTAACCACCATATCTGCCATTTTAGTAACGCTCCCTGGCATAGATAAACTTATAATTACTACAGAATGTTGTTTTTTTATCTTTTCTACTTCTTCGGTTATTTTGCCACCCATCAGAGATCCGGCCAGTACTAAGGCACCTACTCTAGGCAGTCTGCCCACAGCAGAAATGGCTTCTGCCAATTCCATTTCCCCTACAAGCGGTATGGTATCAATACTTATTCGTTCCCCACGTATATTATGGCGATCAGCCTCACTTATGGCCCCCATAGCAACATGGGCTACTTGAGCCCCACCACCAATTATAATGATTCTTTTTCCATATATTTCATCCAGGGACCGATGAACTTTCACTTCCAGTACAGAAGGGGATTTTTTAATGGCACCTATTAATTCATCAATATTATTCACATCTTCCAGTTCCAGATAAATAGATCCAGAATAATCTTTTTCCACGAAAAGGTGAGTGTAACTAATATTAATGCCACAGTTAGCCATCATTTCAGTTATATCTCTTAATACTCCTGGCTTATTAATGGATTTGATGGTAATGGCAAATTTTTTCATTTAAATCACAACTGCTATAGGGAATACTATGATAAATCCTCAATATTAATATTTTAGAAAAATGAATATTTAATAGTACTTATCCTGGTTTAAAATATTATTCAGTCTATGAAAATTAAATTTAAGAAAAATTAAAAAAAATAATATATAAAATAATGGTTAAGCAGATTCTGCTTTTATTTTCTCTAATTTAGCCTTTTCTTTACGCCACATGGCCAGATAATTATCCTCATCTTTTACTGGAATTATTTTAAGGCCCAGATTACGATGTTCTTCAATCCACTCCTCATCAAAAACAGGGATTTCAATTTTTATGGGTTCCGGGGTGGGGTTAACTACAATAATATTGCGGTAGGGGAATTCTAGTTCAACAATGTAGCCACCTAGACTCAGAATATGATGAGCTCTAACTATAAATTTCATTTAATCACCTTAATTAGGTTTTTATTATATGCCCGCTCTATTTTATTAATTTACTATAAAGTTTATAGGACTTAAGTTATACAAATGTAGCCAAAATAGCCAGTACTCCCAATAAGGAAACACCTGCTGCTACCGGATAAAATTGTTTAAAGGTAAATATAGGTGAAAAAGCACTCATAAATGCACTTAAAATAGGGAAGAGTAAAGCCACTAAAATATTCACCAGAATGCCCCAGCTTAAAATATTCGGAGGAATGCCCAGGAATAGTACAGAAAAGAGTGCCCCTAAAGTAAACATTAGAAATCCACGGGTTAAATAAGTATAGGACCTGTATTTAGCAGCATATTCCATATAAGGGCCTTCAATTACATCTGCTTTGGTCTTTAAGATGGCGAAGGGATACTCATTTAAGAGGATCATGTATCCTATGAAATATACTATGGCTCCTAAAATACCGGCTAGTGAAAAGAGCACCGGTCCATTTAATTGCTGGTAAGCTACAATATCCCCCAGGAAAATGCTTCCTGCCATGGCTACCGGGACAAATAAAGCAATATATAGTGGGAAGGATCCAAATGCAATTAATCTAAAAGCCCTAAGGGAACTCAGGTCCTCTAAAAAAGACTTTTTGATGTTAGGATGTGCGGCGCCTTTTATTACATCAGGAAAAGGCATGCTTAAAGACATTATTGATCGTGAAAAAGAACCCATAAAGACATATATTACTTCTTCTATTTTTAAAAGGCCTACAATGGCAATTATACTGGTTAATGCAGTTAAAAAATACATTTCAGGTATCAAGAACAGGAATATAAATAATACTATTATTATTCCCACCAGAGGAAGTGCATTATACAGCCGGGGGAGTGGAGAGTTAGGATTTATGGTTTCCTTGAAGAAAAACTTCAAAGGAGCCATAATACCCGGGCTGGAAATAGGGGGTCCTATTCTTTGTTGTATTCTAGCCTGGACAAACTTTCTCTCAATTCCAGGAAGCCAAATGCTTATAATAAATGCCACGATTATGGTTCCAATCACTGCTGCTGTTGAATATATGATAGTAGAAGCTTCCATTGACTTCATCTCCTTATTAAACCCTAAACTCCAGATATTATCCAATTAACCCATAAACTTCATAAAGATTTAAATATTTAATTAATTCAAAGCTTGATTATCTGTATAGCCCGATCGGTGCAGGTAAAGCAGGGGTCACACTGCACAATACCCAGCTGAGCATCAGTTATGTGATGACCAATACAGGCATACTGCATAGCCCCAATGTTGGACATGGACGGTGTTCTAACTATGGAACCTCTAACCCTGCCCTCCTCTAACCGGTAGGAGTGATATAGCCTACCCCGTGCTGCTTCAACATAGCTTTTTATAACACCAGTGTCCTGCATTTCCCAGGTACGGTCTGTTATAGGTCCTCCCGGAAGATTTTTAATAGCTTGACGGATGATTTTTATGGATTCTGGTATTTCCAGAACCCTCATAAGCAAATTAGCCTTAACATCTCCCCCTTCCAGAGTAATTACATCAAAATCAAAGGGGTCATAACATTCCATATCCCGGCGAAGATCCATATCCACTCCAGTTGCCCTTAAAGAAGGTCCAGAAACCGCCAGTCTCAGGGCTTCTTTTTTAGGTATGGGGCAGACTCCAGTTATGCGGGACATTATCATTGGATCAGAAACAAAACGATCGGCGAATTCAGCTACTTTTTCTTCAATAAAATCCATACCTTCTTTTATTTTTTGAATACGCATTTCATCCAATTCACAGCGAGGCCTGACCCCCCCAATTATAGAAACACCGTACTGCACCCGGTTTCCACCAATCATCCTTAAAAGTTCCATGACAGTTTCTCTAATGTAAAAAATTCTCATGGCAAAGGTTTCATGTCCCAGTACTTCGTTTCCATGGGCCAGGTAAAGTAGATGGCTATGTAATCTTTCCAGTTCTCCCATTATAACCCTGATATAGCTGGCTCTTTCAGGGATTTCAATTTCCAGCCCTTTTTCTGCCACCATGACAGAATTCCAAATATGTACATTCGAACAAATTCCGCAAATTTTTTCAGTTAAACTGTTAGCCTTTTCCACCGGGAGTCCTTCCATAATACGCTCAATACCCCTGTGATTGACTCCCACTGTTATTTCAGCATCTTTTACAATTTCATCCTCTACAAAAAGTCTGACCCGGTAGGGTTCTAATGCGGCAGGATGGACTGGCCCCATGGTAATTTCAGTCTCAATAACATTCCTTCCGCTTGATTTTTTATTTTCATCCATTTGTAAGCACCTTGAATATTTCTGGTGTTAGATTATTTACGCATTAAAATTTTTATTAAATATTATAAGATTTAGAATTATTTAGCTTCCAGTAGCTTGGGTAAAGCTGCAACAGCCCCGGATAAAACGTCTTCAGGGCGTACTGCACAACCCGGTACCCGAGCATCAACCGGTATGATTTTGTCCACCGGTCCCATTATCTCTTCTGAGGGTATGTCACCATGAATGTTTTTATAAACCCCTCCCATTAAAGCACATGCTCCTGCTGCAATTACTGCTTTTGGTTCAGGAATTGCATTATAAATTTTTTTAAGTGGTTCTTCATTGAATTTGGTAACCGGTCCTGTAACCACCAGTACATCTGCTTCCCTGGGATTCCAGGTTAAAAAGATTTTATATTGTTCTGCATCGTATTTTGGAGAGAGTATACTGTTTACGATTTCTATATCGCATCCATTACAACCTCCAGTATATACTAACATTACATGTACCGCTCTTGCCCTTGAATATGATTTGAGGCTCATTTGATCCCTCTTATTATTAATACATACGTTTAATTAACTAGATTTTTTAGTTGTTTTTTTCTTAATTATGGATTTATCTGCTAAAAATTGAGCTATAAAAGCCAGTTTATCCTCAGATATCTTTACTGGTTTTTCCAGCAGTTTTTCAATGTCTGATTCAACTTTACCGACATCATTAGGATGTATGGTTCCTGCTTCTCCAAATAAAGCATATAGTGGGCAGAAATCATGACAGTAATAGCAATTTACGCATTTTTCACTATTTAGAACCGGTATTTGTGTTTTAACCCAGCCTTCCATGAGCTCTACCGGTTCTTCCAGGTCGATCATTTCCACTGCTTGGGTGGGACAGACATTAGAGCATCCAGCGCAGCCAATACATGCTATATCGGCCACTTTATCAGTAGGTAAAACTCTTCCCTCCAGGATGCTGCTTCGAAGCTCCATATCCGTGACCCGGTCTGAGGCAAAAATTATCCTCTTGAAATTGATGTAAGTCCCTTCCAGTATTATTCTAATAAAGTTTTTCATTTTTATACCTCAAGGCCTGATTTATATTTTTTTATTAATTAAGCTAACTGGACAGCTCAAATTCCCGATCGAATATCACTGCTCTTGCAGGACAAGCATTAGAGCAAGCACCACAATAAATACATTTGGATTCATCCACAATCATTCTTCCATCTGCATCTGGCGATATGGCTTCTTCAGGACATATCTTGGCACAGAGATTACATTTCATGCACAGTTTGTCATCAATCAAAGTAAATCCGTCTTTGATAGATTTTTTACGCATGGTAGTACGTGGAATAGCATCTACTGGACAATGAATGCCACATTTTTCACATAGAATACATCTATCTGGATTAACTTCAATAGTGCCTCTTTTAAGAGTGATAGCATCTTTGGGGCATAGTTCAGCACATATTCCGCAGGATATGCAATCAGAAGAAACACTTCCATCCCAGGTGACCTTTTTAAAGCTTCGGGCTTCATTGATATCGCATGCTTTAACACAGCGCCCACATGATACGCAGTATCCTTTTATGCCAGGTCCAAATTCAAAGGAGGATTTTAGAGTCCCTACCGGACATATTTCCTGACATTCCATGGTTTCACAGTCTTCACAAATATTAGGGTCGCATCTTATTTTACCATCAACCAGTTTCAAAGCACCTTTCTGACAGGCTTCAACACATAGCCCACAGTTCAAACAGGATATAATGGTTCCACTTAATGATTCTTCATCAGTTAAGTGTTTAATTTTGACCTGGAAATCATCCACATAAATGGCATTATTAGGACATTCTTTAACACATTTTAAACATAATGTACATTTTTCAGGATCAATGGTGGTGTCTTTAATAGCGTCAGCAGGACAGATATCCTCACAAACCCTGCACTCAGTACAAACCCCTTTTTGATCCACATTAACCATTATAGCTTCGGTGGGACAGTAATATTCACACCTACGGCAGAGAGTACATTTATCCAGATCAGTTACCAGATTTACCCGTTCCACCTGCTTACTTTCTGGACTTAGTTTGGGTGTGCTGGGGATGGCGATGTTAAGTGATTCTAAAAACTTAAGTTTCCTATCTTCAATGATATCAAAGGCATCAATCCTGGCGTCCAGTGGGCAAACCTCTGTGCAAATTCCACAGCGAGCACATATACCTTTAACCAATCCATCTTCTATGTTAATACTATTTACAGGGCAGGTAAATTCACATACTCCACAAGCATTACATTTAGCACGGTCTACCACATACCCCCCATACTTATTTTTAAAGATAGCCCTATTAGGGCAAGCTTCTGCACAGGCCCCACAGGTAATGCAACTGAAAGCTTTGCCTTCAACTAATCTTATGGCTTGGGTAGGGCATTCTTTAATACATTCTCCGCTTCCCTCACATTTTTTGGTTGATAAGAACATGATAATTGACTTCCTATTCCATTTTATTTTTATTTTAATTAGATTTTATGCAATACATTTATAATCATTTTCAGCGTCCCAGTATCACTTTTCCAGCTATTATCCCTATTATAGTGGCGAAAAAGCCGGAAGCAATTATAGAATCTGTGTAATAAGGGAATGGACCCAGTTGCCAGGCCATAAATAATGCAACCAGCAGTACCACCAGGTAGGTGGAAATAGGGAATTTTATTTTGCTGTCTTTGTCACTTTTTATCCGGGTTCCCAATATAAATCCCAGTATAAATCCAAATAATGTAGGGCCAATATAAACCATCTTCAACTCTCCATGATAAGTTCCATATTAATTTTGTCCTATTTAACTTCCAGAAAGGCTATAACTACCGCGCTTAAACCCACTAACACCTTTATACCCACCACAATGTTTAGATAAGGAATTATCCCCGCATTAGTGGGATCTGGATAATTAAAGAAGTTTTGAATAAAGGTAGGTATTATTTGGTTGAGGTCCACTCCCAGGTTGTAGAGGAAAAATCCAGAAAAGAATAATCCGGATAGGCCCAAAATCAAAAACCCTAGAGCACCTATACTCTCCATGGAAGCCAGGAAATTGTGGGAAAACTTAAAAGGGTTTTCTTTAAGGCCGTAAACTACCGCGCAAAATATGAACGCCCCTGCAATCATTGCACCACCCTGGAATCCTCCTCCAGGAGTTATATGTCCTCCTAATATGATTAAAACACCCAGACACATTATTAACAATGCTGCCGGGAAGACGAATATTTTTAGTATGGTGCTCATTTTACTTGCCCCCCATTTCCACTTTTCCCCTTCCAAATACCAGTAAAGTTATAACAACTGCTGTAACCAGTATCAGAGCCTCACCTAAGGTATCATAAGCCCTCCAATCAAAGATAACGTTGGTCACCATATTAGGGGCAATGTTGGTTCCCACATAATTGTAAATATAACTTATTCCAGGGAATATAGAATTTTTGAAACCTATTATGACATCTATGAGAGTTGCAGCAAATATAGCAAGAGCAATGGTAGCTAAAAGATTTCTTATTCCTTCAGACATTTCTAACACCCCAGTAGAATAGAGTTATGATAATGGTAAGGGCCAAAAGAACATAAAATATCATGCTATTAAAAGAATCACTCTGTTCTTTTTTTAGTCTAGGCATAATCGGCATAGCTGCTATTAAAGCTATAAAAAGAGCCAGTACCACCACTATCATAAGAATATCATTAATTTTTCTGAGCATGATTGCTGCAATCAGAACCGTGGATATTAAAGTTATCTCTGCTGCCAGTGTAGCAGAAGCAGATAAATTTGTGACAGGTTCTTTATCCGTGCTTAATTCCTGGATTTCCCGTATTCGGTTGACTACTATATCATATAATCGCATAGAATCCCTCAATTAACCGATCATTAGTGATGATAAATGATAATCCCTCATTAAAACTATTAAGGAGAATATGTTTATTAGTAAAGTTTATTCTCTCATCAACCATTATATCAGCCCCTGTGCAAGTTGTTCAAGTTGTCCTGTTACTATTTGAGGGAATAATCCTAGAATCAAACATATTAACAGTAGAACTACCAGAGAGATGATGGTTGCCCGTGGTATTTCTTTATTTTTTATTTCCAGTTCGGAAGGTTTTGGGCGAAGATAAATGGTATAAAATGCTTTCATAAATGTCATGAAAGTTACAATACTTAATAAAACCATTATAATACCTAATTCAGGTAACCCTGCAGTAATTGAAGCTTGAACAAGCTGTAATTTACTCTGGAAGGCGTTGAGAGGTGGAACCCCTGCCATGGCAAAACCAGATAGCATTACCAAAAGGGCCACTTTAGGATTTTCAACCATTAAACCCCCTAATTTATTAGTATCGGTGATTCCAGTTTTATATAAAATGGTTCCAAAACCAATGAAGATAAAAGCGGTGATTATGGCCTCATTTACCGCCTGGAAAAGACCAGCAGTAATCCCTAGAGCAGTTCCTAAACCCAGGCCTATGCCGATATAACCAAGCTCTCCTACAGCCAGGTATCCAATCATTCGTTTAAAGTCGGTCTGCATCAGTGCCATGGTTATTCCCAATACCATGGCCAGGAGTGAAACGACAATAATGGCCACTTGGGTAAAGGGTAAAAAGGAAAAAATCCTGAGAATAATGATACCTAATCCAACAAAGGTGAAAACTGAAAAAGCCTGTAAAAGTGCTGCCCCATGGGGAAGGGCTTTACTGTAAACAGCCGATTTTATACTATGGAAAGGTGGTAAACCTGATCCATAAAGCCAACCAAAGAAAATCAATCCGCAGGCCATTAGAAGTGCCGGGTTTTGTGGATCCACCAGGCCACTGTTGATGGCATATATTATATCAGTTATATTCACATTTCCGGTAAGACCTAAAAGGAAAGCTATTCCCAGTAAAAGCATGGGAGCAGCGATAGCAGCTAAGAACAGATATTTGAGTGCAGTCTCATAACTTTTTTCAGTTCGGGATGCGATGATTATGCCCACCTGAGATAAAGCTGCAATCTCAAAGAAAATATAAAGATTGAATATATCATCAGAAAGAAGAATAGCAGTTACTGCTGCTGTTCCCATGAACATCAAAAAAGCATAAACGCCTGATGCTTTTTTAATTTCACTTAATGAAGTAAATATAGCTAAAAAGGCTATTAAACCAAGTATAAAGACGAATATTTTTTGAGCACTGGCAAAGGAATAGGTGATGGCAGGATGATATAAATTAAGTGCAGATTGAGTAATCATATCTGGCAGTCCCTGGGCCATTTGAGGATTATCTATTAGAGGACTGTAACCTCCAAAATAATGCATGCCATAATTTGCTAAAAGTGGAATTGCAGGTAAAGCTATTCCCACGATGATGGCCAAAATTTTTACACTGCGTTCTTTAGTATGGATCAAGTTAAGTAAAAGAGCACATGTAATGGGTAATATAACCATTATAGGGATAAGGGGGTTCATTTTGCTACCTCCAGCCTTAAGTGTGTGAGAATTGTAAATAACTCTTCAGGATTATGATGGTAGTTTTTTTTAGTAAGGTTTTTGATTGAAAATTTTAAGTATTTTGAAGACATCCTATTAACTCCCGCCTAATCATCCAGTATCTTCTTTGAACTGATGGTACCGTGTTTTTTATAGAGCATTATAATAATTCCCAGCATTACTGCCAGAGTACTGGCCCCAATAACAATGCTGGTTAGCACCATAGCATAAGGAAGAGGATAAGAAGCACTCTGGGCAAATGTATCTGCTGACATTCCAGGTAAGAAAATGTAAACTATGCCCCCTGGTTTAAAACCCAGTGTAACCAGAAACAGATTAACGCCATCACCAATAAATGCCAGCCCAATGACTTTTTTGATAAGGTTATCCAAAAATAGTGCTGCAAATAAACCCAGCACAATCAATGCTGCTGCTGTAAAAAATGATGCTAGTTGAATGTCAATGATCATTTTATTCCTCCGTTCTCCGGGTTTTATAAACCGCTAATGCAAAAAAAACTGGAATAATGGCAGAGCCAACAATAGCCTGAGTAAGAGCCACATCAGGAGCCATCAAATATTGATAAAGGAATGCAATTGAAGCTCCAGGTATTCCAGTTAATATGGCTGATTTTAAAAGATCACGTTGTATTAAAGCTAATAATGCCCCTAAAACAGCAGTTATCATGAGAATATATTCAATCATGCTTTTCCTCCCCATAATTATATGCATTTGCAATAGCATGAGATGCAAATGGAACCAGTATTAGATAAGTCACCGCCAGTAAGGGTTCATATAGAGCCAGAAGGGCCAGAATACAGGCCACATCAGCAATACCCAGGATATGTATCCTGGCGTAGAGAACTTTTTTTCTATCATCCTTGAATCTGATGATTCCAATAGCACTAAGAATAACTAATATGGAAGCGAAAATTAAAATAGCTGATCTTATCAAAGTAAGTAAATCCCACATCATATCATCCCCGAAGAACCCTGGCAAAGGCAATTGTACCTACCGGGCCCAGTATTACCAGTGCATAAGCTATATCTCTACTGAATCCCAATCCATAAATATTCTGAACCAATATCAAAATAGTGGCCACTGCAATGCTTAAACCAGAAATACCCACCATTCCCATAGCAATGGTTTTTCTGGTGGCAATCCTGATAGATGCCAGCGCAAAAAGGGCCAGTGAAGCCAGAAGAATATATTCTGAAATTAATAAAATATCCATAATATTTCCCTTCCTGTGGTTTTTGTTAGTTTTAACTTTATTCTGATGGAGTATAATACCTTAAATTAGTTTATTATTCCAGCATGCCTTTGATATAAGATTCAAATGGAATTATATCTTCCTTTTTTCGTGGGACAATTGAGGCCACCTTAATTACCTGGCGATCTGAATCCAGGTCAATAGAAAGTGTTCCAGGTGTAAGGGTAATACTATTAGCCAGAATAGTCTGAGAAACCGGCCTTTTTAATACCGTTTCTATCTCCACCACAACCGGATCTATATTACCGTTTAAGGTCCTTAAGGCAACATCCATAGTGGCTTTGAATATTTCAAAGATTAAAACAACGAAATAAGCGATACCAAAGAAAATTCTCATGAGGAACATGGTTAGCAATCTCCTTTACTTAATAGGTGATTAATATTAGAATTAACATGAATCATGGAAATATATGTACAATGCACTTTCCAAAATAGTACATGCCAATATAATCCATCATTATAAAACATGATATATAAAGATAACGAAATAATTTTAAGTGGGTTGGAATTACTTATTATTACAAACTTTTAAAAAAAGCCTCATATTATTGTAAAAAGAATAGGCTGATTAAATAAAAAATAAATAAAATCTACAATAAATACAATTATCGTAATAAATGATTATTTATAGCTTTATGTAGAATTCATGATAAACCACCACAGGGTCGAATTTAAATGGAATTGAAAAAACTCCTGAATCTTGCTGAAAAATTTATTTCAATTTTAATAATCATTGTAACCTGTATACTGTTTTCCATATCCATCTATGCTCTTTTATCCAGTATTGTGCTGGCTGATGCTATTACCAATGATTTGATATTCCAGTTAACCAACCAATTCCTGCAAAGTGCTTTATTATTTATAATTGGGCTTGAAATAGCACTTACTCTTGTAAAACACAGTTTTGTTAATGTAATTGAGCTTTTAATATTTGCCATGGTTAGGAAAATACTCCTGGCAAGTGAAAGTTCTCTGGACGTAGTATTAGTAGTTTTAAGCATTATAGCACTCATACTGGTTAGAAATTACATCAAAAAAGAAACCCTGGAATCATTGCTAAGAGAAAGTTAAGTAGTTGATATCTTATTTATATAAAATAAGAATTGATCAACATATTTCAAATTTTTTTTATATTTTACTTTATTAAAATAGCCGGGATAAAGAATAAAAGGACAATAATATCCAGACAACTATGAAGAATAATCCTAATGGTTTTTTAAACTTATTGGCCACAAATGGTCTTAAAAACTCCACTCCGCTGGGATTGAACATGTCCAGTATACTATGGCTTAAGAAACCTAAAAATATAGGCCCAAATACATTATACAGATTCAAAAAATTATAAGCCGGCAGAGGTATTAAAAAAATTCCTAAAAGAGATATAAATAAAAAAGGAATTATTATACGCTTGTTAACTGCTAAAACTCCTAAAAATAAAACGATTAAGGCGAAAATGACCTCTTTATCCAGGCCCCAGGTACTCATAAAAAAGTAAGTGGAAATCACCAGAATGGTTAAAAAAAGAGATAAAATGATTAACCCCATAAGAGAGTGAGTGAAACCTCTGTGTCGGGATAGATAAAAAATCAAGGCCATGTCCATTAAGATAATGCCTACTGTGTAGGGTAAGGCCAAAAGATAGGTTATCACCGTTAGCAGAAATCCGGTTATAAATAAAATAGAAATATTTTTTTTCTTAAGATCATGATCAAAGTCAGGTAAAGATGCACCTATTACAGCTAGAGCAAGAGAAAAAATGTTAAAAAAAAAGGGTAATGTGAATATCAGTGCAAATATTGCGTGTTTTTTATAAGAGGGCATTTTTATCTACCAGGTGAAGTGATGTTATATTATAGTTCATTACCAGGCCCGTATATTAGGCTAAAAATTTTGTATATTCCCTTCCATCATATAAAGTTTGATGAAATAGATTATTCGATTTAACGCAGGATTTTGAAATGTTTTAAAAACATCTTCATTTGTAAAAAAGAGCGTTCTATGCTTCCCGGATTAATTTTTCCATTTTCGGAAACCACTTCACATGTTACCGAGGGTATATTCCTCAGGTTACATTCATCTTCCAGGGCTCCCTTGTACATGGATCCTGCTTCATCATAGCAAATCAATTCAGAAGAAGTTTTTTTTGTAATGTATTGGGCAATATTATAACTGTTTATGCAGGGTTTTTTTGTACAAAAAACACTTTCCCTTCCAGGATTGCTTTTAGGTTTAGTGGAGTGAAAGTCCGCCACTGCATCCAAATTAAGCATTTGAATAAATTTTAAGATCATATTGGTTATGGATCCCTCACTGGAAGAGGCTCTATTTAGGTCTGATCCTTTAAACCATCTTGTATTTTCCATGGTAGCCCCTGGTGCAGCAAATGGTATTAAATAGACTGTACCCCATAATGAAATGTTTTTAATATGTTCCATGAGATTTAAGGCTGCTATTTGAGGTGGAAGTTCGTTTCCATGTACTCCTGCTACTACCATTACCTTGGGTCTGCCTTTGCCTAATTCAACAAGAGGGGTGCCCATTTGGGCGGATTTAATAATCAAATCAAAACCATTATCTGAAAAAATATTCTTTTTCAGGTAGGGATTATCCTGAATATTGCCTCCTGAATGGGGAGATAATATAGAAATTTTTCCACCTGAAATGATATCATTGTCTTTAAAATTCATTTAAATACCCTGAGCTGTCACTGAAGCCTTTTTGAAGAATAGAATCCATTAAAACTGCTTATAACTTCTAAAGATGTATATTATAATGATTTATTAGTTAGTAAGTGGAAATTTAATATCTATTTATATATAAACTGGCTGAATTTAGTACTATATCTATTTTAATAAATTAATTAAATAAATTTTCTATTTGATTTTCTTTAACCAGAGCTACTATTTCCCAATCCATACCATATTTTAACACATTTAACTAAAAAACTTATAAATCAGTTAGTTCATAGGGATATTTTTAAATGAATTTGATTAGATAGATAAGTTATTATAACTCTAAAATTTATTGAATAAAACTCAATTAGGTGATAAAATGGATAAAGTGGTTCTGGCATTCAGCGGTGGTCTTGATACTTCAGTTTGTATTAAATTACTTGAAGAAAAATACAACATGGAAGTGGTGACTGCTTGTGTGGATGTAGGGCAACCCCGGGAAGAAATTGAAAGGCCAGCAGCTGTAGCCATGGATATTGGAAATTATAAACATCATACCATTGATGCCCGAGAGGAATTTGCTTCGGATTTTATATTTCCTGCTATTAAAGCAAATGCATTATATGAAGGGTACCCCTTGAGTACAGCCCTGGCAAGGCCCCTTATTGCCATGAAAATTGTGGAACTAGCCCATGCAGAAGGTGCAGATGCTATTGCCCATGGATGCACCGGTAAAGGAAACGATCAATTCCGATTTGAGGCCATTATACGTTCTTTATCTGATTGTAAGATAATCGCCCCAATAAGGGACTTGAATTTAACCCGGACTGAGGAAATGGATTATGCCCGTTCCTGCGGTATACCTCTACCTTCAGACAAATTATACAGTATCGATGAAAATTTATGGGGAAGGGCAATTGAAGGGGACATATTAGAAGACCCTATGGTTGAACCTCCGGAAGATGCATTCAGCTGGACCCGATCCAGTGCAGATGCCCCTGAAAAGAGTCAGACCATAGAAATGGAATTTCAAAATGGTGTTCCTATTGCCATAAATGGAGATAAATTAAATCCCCTGGATTTAGTGGGCAAATGTAATGATCTTGCAGGGATGCATGGTATTGGTAGAGTGGATATAATTGAAGATAGGATAATAGGGCTTAAAAGCCGCGAAATATATGAAACACCTGGTGCTTTCTTAATTTTAGCTGCACATAAAGCCCTGGAACAGATGACTCTAACCAGAAATGAACTTAAATTTGCAGAAATTGTTAGCAATACTTATTCCGAATTAATTTATGATGGTATGTGGCATGAACCATTACGAGAAGATCTGGATCATCTATTAAGCCACATGCAGCAAAGGGTAAGTGGAATTGTTCGATTAAAGCTGCATAAAGGAAGTTTACGTGTGGTGGGACGGAAATCACCGAATAGTCTTTACAATCAAGAAACCGTGTCTTTTGAAGATAAAACACTTGATCAGCGAGAAATGACAGGTATGGTCAAGAATTATGCCATGCAAGCTGCCATATACCAGAAATTATTTAAAAAATAAGAAAATCCCTTTCTTTTTTTAAGTAATCTTATAAAATATAACAAAAGTTTGTGTGAGAAAAAAAATGGACATCTTATCATTCATAAATCTTCTGGTTATTGGGCTATTTCTGGTTCTTTTAGGGATAGTTGGAATAAAAGTACTCTTTAAAATTGGAAAAACAGTTATTGGAATAGTATTCAATATGTTAATGGGTTTTGCCGTGCTTTTTTTAGCGAACCTGTTGCCCTTTATCAATATCCCCCTTAACATTCTCACCATTGCGGTGGCTGGTTTTGGAGGTATAATGGGAGTGGGTCTTTTGATATTTGCCCAGGTTTTAGGATTTTTTTAATTAATTAAAATGAGTAAAATATCAGTACTGCATGGCTTCAGCTAAAAGCGGGATCATCATTGCAGCAGTAAAATTTGGCCCGTATTTTTTTTCAGCTATTTCACCAGCTCTCCCATTAATAAATGCTCCTAAACATCCTGCATCAAAAATAGAAATGCCCTGAGCCCTTAAATTTGCCACTACTCCTGCCAGGCAGTCTCCTGTTCCACCCACAGTCATTCCAGGGCTTCCTGTTTTGTTTAATCTAAAGTGGTCCTGCTGCATAATCACATCCACTCTCCCTTTTAACAGTACCGTCCCTTTAATGGTGGGGGTAATATTTTTTAAAGCCTTTATTTTTTCTTCCAGTGTTGAATTGAAATCAACCTCTTCTCTGAAAAATGCATTAAACTCGGATGAATGAGGAGTTACAATCAGATCTTCATAGTTTTTAACTATGTCCTTTTTCACGAGTTTTAAAGCATCCGCATCCAGTACCAGGGGTTTATCCATTTTTTCCAGAATGTAATTAAATGTTTTTCCGGTTTGTTTATCCTGAGAAGCACCACATCCCATTAAAACGCAATCTACCTTATGGGCCATTTCCAGGATATCATCCACCATCCCCTCATGAATAACCTCCCCTTCCAGGCCTCTTACTATCAAATCAGGAGAGTAGGATTTTAAAGGTAAAGCAGCACTTTCTGGACACAGCACATATACCAGGTCCGCCCCTGTATTTAAAGCAGAAAGCCCAGCTAATGCAGGAGCACCAGTATAATCTTTGCTCCCTCCTAAAACCATAATTCTACCATTTGCCCCTTTATGAGCATCTGGATTTCTTTTTTTTATGCGTAAAAGATCTCCTTTGCCTAAAAATAATTCTGCCTGTTCTGGTATTCCAATATCACATATCCTGATTTTGCCCGTATATTCTGAATTTAAATCCAAACCGGTTTTAACTTTATGAAAAGTAATGGTGTAGTTTGCTTTTACTGCCAGATCTTCTATTTTTCCATTTAAAGGATTTAATCCACTGGGAATATCAACAGCTATTTTAATACCTGGCATTCGATTAATTAATTTGATGGCTGAGCGAGAAGGTTCTCTAAGTTTTCCTTCAATTCCCGTGCCCAGAATAGAATCCACAACCACTGAATTATCAATATCTTTTATTTTAAAGTCATCTAAATCCCTTGAATCAGTAATATGATTGATTTTTAAACCAGGAGCATAGGGAGACATATTTTGCAGTATTAAATAGTTAGATTGGCTTTGTGAAGAACTGAAATTGCGGGGATGATTTAATAAAAAAATTTCTACCTCATACCCATAATTTAAGAGGTGGCGCCCCGCAACCAGACCATCACCCCCATTGCCTCCAGAACCTGTAAAAATAATTACCCTTTTTGGTGAGGTATTTATGGTCCCTGCAATAGAGGATATATGCTGGGCCAGGCAGCTACCTGCATTTTCCATTAAAGATAATCTGGGAAGTCCCATGTATTCTGCATTAAGGTCGGTGACCATCATGTCCAGTGGATTCATACTATCACTAGTTATAAATTACAGTACAAGATATTTAATTATAACTAAAAAGTAAATACTCTCCAAAATATTAATCGCATCACTGCAGGTGTTTTAATGGCCCCTTCCCCCATTCCAAAACTTCCTCCTTCTAAAAATTTAACTGAAGCTCCTTTATCCATATTTTATTATGCAATGCTGGCCCTAATGGGACTTATATTTTATGGTTGGATCGGTTCCATATTAATAATGAAACTGGATCCCATTAATGCCCTTTATTTTACCATAATCACTGTGGCCACAGTAGGATATGGAGATATAACTCCTGTAGGAGCTTTTCAAAAATTTTTTTCATTGACACTGGCCATAGGGGGAGTGGGGCTTATTGCTTATGTTTTCAGTTTGAGTGTATCGGTGGTAACCATGACCTTTCAGGAAATAGCTTCTGGTTCAAAAATTAGGAAAATGCTGTCATCTACAGAGAATCATTTTGTATTATGTGGTTATGGTCGAGTAGGGGCTGCAGTTTTTGAAGAATTAAAAGAGCGAAATCAAAAAGTGATTATTGTTGAAAAAAGCAGGCAACTGGTGGAAAAAGAGTTATGGGAAGATCCTGATATTCTGGCCATACCTGGAGATGCCACTGATGAGAATGTAATGAGGTATGCTGGAATTGAAAGGGCTAAAGGAGTAATTATCACCACCGGAGACGATGTGAATAATCTATTCATTACCCTGGCTTCCCGTGAAATACAATCAGAAATATGGATCGTAACCCGTGCCAGTAAAAAAGAAAATATAAAACGTCTTTACAAATCAGGGGCAGACAGGGTTATTTCTCCCGAGATAAGCGGAGGAGAAGACATTTATTTTGCAGCAATTGAACCCACCATGATGAAAATCACAGTTAAGCATGATGTGGGAAGCATTGAAAAAGAAGCTAAAATCATTCTAAAATATGGTTGTACCCTGGAAGACATTGAATATCATTTACCTGAATTTAAAGCTCCCCTATCCAGAAAAATAGGTGTATCCCAAATAGAACAACTAAACAGGTTTATGGATAGTTTGAAACAGGATGTTAATCGTAAAAATTCCCTGGAAAAGATATATGAATCTGTGAGTGGTATTCATTCCCACTGGATTTCAGGGCCAGATAAAAAAAGCCTGGAAAAAGTAGTAAATGAACTGGATAAAGAAGGCTTGCTTTTAGGAGTTAATTTAGAGGATCAGGAAATAAAAAAAATTGCCAAAAAATATGGTCGCCTGGTGGAAGTGGTTATTAAACCAGAAATGCTGATTGTGGAAAATCATGGCGTAGATGATATCGCCCAGGAAGCAGAGATAATATTCAAGGCAGGAGGTAAGCTGGAAGATATAGAATATTACCTGCCAGGTTTTGGAGAACCATTGCAGCGTAAAATAGATTCCTCAGATATGGGTGATGTAAGTCATTTTTTAGATAACTTGAAGAAAAATGCCTCTCGTAAAGATGCCCTGGATAGAATTTATACATTATCCGGAGTAGGAATACATTCACACCGGGTATCTGGCCCAGATACTAAAACTTTATCCCGAATAGAAAAAGATCTTGAAAAAAGCGGATTTCTATTAGGAGTTAATTTATCTAAAGCGGAAATAAAGGAGATAATACAAAGATCTGGTCGGGTGGTGGAGATGCTGGTTAAACACCAGGTAGGGGAAATCGATGATAAGAGGATAATTATTGAAATGGGAGGCCGTATACTGGATTCCAAGCATTATTTGCCCGGAGTAAGGCAGGTGGTTACCCGGAATTTAAATATTAAAACCAAAAAAGACCTGGAAAATTGTGAAAAAGAACTGGAAAAGGAAGATGCTAAAAGATCTTTAACTGCCCTGTATGAAATATCACGTCATATTCATTCTCATACCATAGCTGCGCCTGAGGAGAAAAAAATTAAACAAATAGAGGATAAATTATATAAAAAAGGAGTATTGCTCGGAGTTAATTTAACTGAGGATGAAAAGTGGAGTATTGTTGAAAAGGAGAATGTTAAAAAATTCTGTATAGAAAAATAGAAATATCCCAGATTATATTTTAAAATTAAAAGAAGAAAAAGGAATTAAATATTAAAATAATTCCTGTAATTTTATCTGATAAGCACCCAGGCTGCCGCCATAATTACCGGCACTGATTTTTTTGATTCCTGTAACTGTACAGGCTGCTTTTATTCCTTCTTTCATTGCTTCTTTAACAGCTTCTTCATTTACACCATCAATAACTATTTCATAAATACCATTAACATCTGCTGGAATTTCAGTGTCTTCTACTTCATCTTTTAGAGTTACACACATCTTTTCATTGGTGGATGCATTTAAAAACTTGTACTTGTTGGAGCCAACTTTAGATCCAGAAGCAACCATACCTCCCGGGAAAGGAGTTATTGTTCCTTCAACTGACATTATAGCATCTACAGCTGTTTCAGCTGCTATTAATGCAGAAGCAGGACTATCTCCCAATATAAAGAAATTTCCACCAGCTACACCCTTTTTGATTCCAAATTCGCTGTCAATCAGGAAATCCCCAGACATGATAGGAATTGAATTTACCATTCTTCCCCCTACTTCCACCTCTTTTTCAAATCCGTCCCCAAAGAATTTGAGTTTGAATCCTATTTTTAATTTTTCATCAGCATCGTCAAGTGCATCGAAAACTGCGGTGGTAGGAGCGGTTAAAATTCCCATACCAATTCTTTCTAGAAGTTCGTGGTCCAATTTTTTCTGGGTGGGATTACAAATCATTATAGTGTATCCCGGCCTACCATCAGGAGTATCCTGTGGAGGAACATAGCCATCTATACCTGCTTCAGCCGGACAACCAATAACAGAGGTTCCGTAACCTGTAGCTTCAGTTGCTGCTATTTTAGCCAGTTTTTTAGTTGCTGCCGTTACCAGTACACGAGAAACCTGTATTCCAAAAGCTTCTGCAAAAGTATCTTCAATTTCCACACCATTTATTTCCATTTATTATCACCGAATCATAAGTAGGCCAAGTATTTTTATATAGTTTTCGATTTAATTCAGCATCTAATAAGCTCCTGAAAAAATAGATAATCTAAAAAGGCATTAATGTAATTTAAATATTATATTTAATGATTAAAACCGGCTTTAAGGCTTAAATTAACCAATTTAAAGTTATAGAACCTATTCTAAATTAAAAAAAGTTAAAAAATTTAAGCCCAAAGGGCGTAGAGGGTTAAACTCTAAAGTAATATTATTCTATAAATAGTTAGTATGTGTTTATTTTCGGGGAACTTCAATTAAAATATTGGTTCCTGAAGAAACATTGCTGTGCATAGTGGCATCCATTTGGTTTACCAGGCTTTTAACCAGCTGCAGGCCTAAAGATTGAATATCATCAAATTTTGAACCTTTAGGAAAACCTATGCCATTGTCTGACACTTTAAGTACGTATTTTTCAGGAATATCCTGAAAAATTACTTTAATTTCCCCGGGTACCTGGGGCATAAATGCATGGCGGAAACTATTGGATACCAATTCACTTATAATCATTCCCAGAGGGATAGCAGTATCCATTTCCATTAAAACATCATCTAATTCTAAATTCAGAGCTATGTTGCCAGGTTCAGGATAGTAAGTGCTGAGTAGACCTGAAATTATACTTTTAACATATTCTGAAAAATTGATACTGGTTAACTTATGGGAGTGATGTAATTTTTCATAAGCCTTGCGAATAGATTTTACCCGATTATGTGTATCCTGTAGGAGTTCTGCATCTTTATTATTTTCCATGTAAGATTTTTGGAGATTCATCAAACTGCTTACAATCTGTAAATTCTTTTCTATCTGACGATAAATTACTCCAATCAACTCTTCTGTTGATTCATGTTTACTTTTGAGAACATTTTCACGAGCTATATGTCTCTCATAATCATTAACCGATGCCAAAATCAATTTATAATTATCTGTATTCAATACAGAAGTTTTTACCTCCACATGAACTAATTTACCTTTCCGGGTAATGAATTCATATTCATCCGGGCCACTGGAAAGACCCTGCACATTCTTTCCCAAAATAATCTTTGCCCGGGATCTTTGTATAAGGGGCATTATCTTCAGTCCCAACCAATTTTTACCCAGTAAATCTTCCTTTTTATAACCTAAAAGTTCTTCAAAAGAATTATTACAATCGATAAGGTTTCCTTTAAAATCATAAATATAAAGGGGAGAGGGTATTTGATCCAGAATAGTATTTAGTATCGAGGGCGAATTTCTAATTTCCTCACGAATTTCATCTAATTTTAATAATCGCTCTTTTTGGGGCAAATTATTAAAAATAGAATGATTGACTTCTGAATAATAATCTTCCTGCATTTAAATTCCTCTAGATAAGCGCTCAATTACCTAAAAAAAAAGGATAATAGGTGCAGATGGAAATGATATTTCTCTAGCATTTCACTACTCTATCTAATATTATTTTATTTTTCAACAATAAATAATATCTATTTTATTATTATGATTTAAAATTCCACCATTTCATAGCTAAGGTCATGGGGATCAATTAAGACCAGGGATTTTTTCCCAGTTAGATACCCACAGCATTCTCCAGGATTTATAAGCATGGTTTTACCATTAGAAATCTCAAATTGATGTGTGTGACCCCTGATTACAATATCATACTTTCCGCAATGGACTAAGGAGTCCACCAGAGGAGGCAGATGGCCATGTATTACTGCAATTCTTCGTTTTCCATAGGAAATATCCTTAAAATCCTCCAATATACATAAATCTGAAAAAGCTGTTTTAAGGCCATCTCTTTCCCCATCATTATTTCCATAAATAGCCTCCAGAGGAGCATGAAGTTTTAAAAATTCACCGGCAGTAAAGGGTGAAATCAAATCACCTGCATGAATTACCAGCTCTACTTGATTTTTATTGAATATCTTTACAGCCTTTTTTATGGCGGTCAGATGGTCATGAGAGTCTGAAAGGATACCTATCATCCTATAACCTCCAAATACTAATTATTCTAAAAACTTTATAAAATCTGGTTCCTTAAATATTCTTAGCTGTTTATATTTATTTAGTAGTTGCTATCTTAAAAGATTTGAAAAATGTCTAAAGAAATATTTCAAAGAAAGTTGATAAATAAACTGGCTTCAGGCAAAGAACTCTTTAAAAACTTTGCTAATTGAGTTAATTTTATATATGAAAATTATTCAACTTAAATTTATGTGCCAATTAAATCAGGATTATTCCGGATATCCTGAAACATGCCCCCTGAGGCTCTGGCACATACACTTTAGTTATATTGGCTTAAAAGCTCTGCTTTTATGTCATTTTGACTTTAGGACGTGATGGTTTGTTTGAAAATGATTACGATAGAAAAGAAAGTAATTCAGCCCCTATTAATATTGGGGACGAGTTTGATGTAAAAATAGAGGATCTTGGTCGAAGTGGCGATGGGATCGCCAGGGTAGAAGGTTTTGTAATATTTGTACCTGGCGCTGGTGTAGGTGATGAGGTAAAAATTAAAGTAAATGCCGTCCGGGAGAAGTTTGGATTTGCAGAAATAATTGAATAATTAAAATTCTGGAAAATCTTTGAATTAGATTTTCTTTAATAATTATTATTTTTTTAAATATGCTAACCTAAAACTTAAAATTGTATTTTTTAATATATGCTTTAAATGATTTTTTTGTTGTTACAGGATAAAAATAAGATATTTTTTAAATAATTGAGAATTATTCTAACGATTAAGATTAAAAAAAAGATTATAAGATACTTTAGACTTCAATTAAAATAATATTACCTCTTCCTCTCAAAAGCCAAAATATTTATGTACAGCTGATTATCTTTTATACGGTATTAATGAGATATGTTGGAAAAAGAGATTTAAAAGTTATCCTGGAACATTTAGGCATAATAATGCAAGCCATTGGTTTTGTAGTATTGCTGCCCATATTTGTAGCTTTAATATATGGTGAAGGAAATTATATTGGTTTTTTGATTCCCTCTGCCATTTCCATAACCATAGGAACCCTTCTTAAAAAATTTATTTCTGGTTCCGGGCCAGTAAGACTTAAACACGGTATGATGGTGGCCGGATTAGCCTGGTTATGGGCAGCCCTTATTGGCAGTATGGTTATGATGATGGTTATTGAAATTGATTTTATTAATGCTTATTTTGAAAATATTTCTGCCTGGACCGGTAGTGGTATGACCATCTTCTCCAATGTGGAGATTTTGCCCAAATCCATATTATTTTTAAGAAGTCTGGAACAATGGATTGGCGGATTAGGAGTGGTTATCGTAGTAATAGGTATACTAATCCGCCCAGGAACTGCAGCATCCCGTCTTTATAAATCTGAAGCCCGTGAAGAAAGAATCAAACCCAGTATCAGCAACACAGTGAAAACCATATGGTGGATTTACCTATTCTATACCGTTTTGGGAGTGGTGCTCTATGGTCTGGCGGGTATGCCCTTATTTGATGCCATTAATAACACTATGACCACCATTGCCACCGGAGGAATGTCCATCAAAAATAATAGTATTGGGGCATATGAAAGTGATTTGGTTAATTATATCACTATTTTTTTAATGATTATGGGTGGAACCAGCTTTTTAGTCCATTATAAACTTTTTAAAGGAAAATTGACTCGTGTTTTTAAAGATATTCAATTTAGGACCATGTTAATACTTATTGTTATCTTTTCTCTTTTAATAATTATAAACAAGTATTTGCTGCCCATGGATGCTATTTTCCATGTTATTTCCGCATTAAGCACCACTGGTGCTAACATACAACCCACTAAAGATATAATTAACTGGGAAGGCTATGTAAAAATTATAATAATAATGGCCATGGTTATTGGAGCTGCTGCCGGTTCTACTTCCGGTGCAGTTAAACTTATTCGTATAGTAACTGTTATTAAAGGAATTTACTGGGAAATAATGAAAATATTAGCCCCAGAAGGATCGGTGATACCTCGAAAAATTTCTGGAAAATCAATTACTGATGTGGAAATTAAAGAATCTGGGACCTTCCTATCAATACATTTTATTTTAATATTCATTAGCTGGCTTGTGCTTTCCAGTTATGGTTATGATACACTGAATGCATTTTTTGAAGTAGTTTCAGCCCAGGGAAATGTAGGACTTACCATGGGAATTGTTTCTGCCGAAATGTCTCCCATCCCCAAGACATTTATAATGTTTAACATGTGGTCCGGAAGGTTGGAAATTATCCCGGTTCTTGTTCTTCTGAGAGGCTTTTTAGAAGTTTTTAAAAAAAATTGAAATTTAAGAAAAACTTATTAATAGGAATACGCAAACAATTTTACCTATTAAAATATATTTCATTATTATATAATTACATTACAATTCATTTAATTCTTAAAAAAAGGTGCATAAATGTATTTATTTATAATAGCAGAGATGCGGCAGCATTAGATTTAGAAAAGCTAATTAAAAAAGGTGTGTGAATGTACATTGTTATAATGGGAGGAGGGCGAGTGGGATTGACCCTGGCCACTCTTTTAATATCTGATGGTCATGATGTGACCCTTATTGAAAATGATGAATCTTTGTGTGGTAATGCCGCAGTGGAACTGGATGCCCTGGTAATATGTGGTAATGGAACCGATACCAAGACCTTAGAAGAAGCAAATATAAAAACTGCAGATGTATTCGTAGCAGCTACAGGAAATGATGAAGCGAACCTCTTATCCTGCATACTGGTACGTGAATACAATCTTTCTAAAATTATAGCCAGGGTAAGTAACCCTGACCATGAAGAAGCATTTAGAAAGGTGGGTATTGACGATGTTATTTCCCCAGAACGCGCAGCTGCTGGATATCTGGAAAAACTAATTACCCGACCTAAAGTTGCTGATTTGATAGTCATGGGGCATGGAAATGCCGAAATACTAGATATGACTGTTAAAAATAAGAAGATTATAGGTAAAAGCGTGGGAGATATCAGCCCCACCGAAGACTATCTGATTGTGGCCATTTATAATAATGGAGAAATAATCATACCCCATTCCAGTATGATTCTGGAAGAAAATACCAAGGTATCAGTACTGGTAAAAATAGATGCTGTAAAAGCAGTGACCAAAATCTTCACCAGTTAATGAAATTACTTATTTTAAACTAATTATTTTGTTTATAAGAAATTAAAAAAATACTATCGTTTTATTTTCTTAAAATAACAGACATAATCCCTTAATATTCAATTTTATGAATTATTATCAAATTTAGATGAAAATTTCCTGAAAATATTTAATTAACCGGACTGTATCAGTTACAAATTTTTTGTTTTTATAATTGGTTTTTTTCTCAGGAAGATCAAAAGAGTAAGGGAAAACAAAATACCTATTCCTCCTAGAAAGGAGAAAGTATTTATGCTTCCAAAATTCTCTGCAATGGCTCCAGCAAATATGGGTCCCAAAATATAGCCAAAGTTTGAAAAAAAGTCCCCAAGTTCTTGCACTTCCTTTTTGGCCCGGGGAAGATCATGTATATAATTAGCAAATATGCTCTGAACTACAGGTATTAGCAAGCTGGTAAAACAGGATGATAAAAATACAATTAAAATTAAAATTAATGGGTTTTCAAACAAAAACATGGTTGAGATAATGGAAGATCCTATTAAAAGCCCAAAAATTGCAGTATTTTTTTTACCAAATTTGTTAGTTATTTTTCCCACTACCCCACCCATGAGAAGAGCAGGTAAGTAGTATGCGAAGAGGAAAATCCCATCAAAAGGTTCCAGAGGTAATCTTTCAGCCAGTATGGGGCCCAGTAACATGAAAAATGAATCATAGACTGCCCCATAAGATACTAAAAGTAGTAAGGGAAAAATAACCCTTCCAATTTTTTTCCAGCAACTGAGTTCTTTGAGAATATTTGCCGGCAGATTTTTTTCCTGGGAAGGTATGAATTGTTTTTTATTTTTTGCCTTGATTAGAAGAACTACAAAGAAAAAGGCAGATATAGTAAGAAAAAGTAGGGCTAAACCAAAAGGTTCCCAACCCACAATCCCCACTATAACAAAACCTGCTAATAAAGGAGCAACCAGGTACCCTATTGATTGGAAAACCTGAACTACTCCAAAATTATGAGATAATTTTTCTTTTGACGAGTATCTACTCACAAAATCAATGCTTCCAAAATTTTTCAGGTCATAATAAAACCCCCACATGGCCATGGCCGCTACAAATAATAAAAATGTGTTGGCAATCCAGATGGTGAAAATATATAAAAAACTAATGGCAAACATTATGATAAAGAGTCTACGATAAATTGATTCTTTGAATATTTTGTATATTACAAAATCAAATAAAGCACCGGCAATTGCTGCTGTGCTGAATATTATACCTGCAGTTGTTTTCGAGAACCCTTGCTCCAGAATCACTAAGGGAATTAAATAACTTATTATTCCATCAAAAAGCATGAAGAAAAGAATAATGATGCAGAAAATATAGATTAAATTATTTTTAGAACCGTTTTGCCAGATCCAAGCAAATATTTTATCATATTTCAACATTCAATTATAATTATTTCTGAATATAATATATAAGATTTAATAAGTTAGTTATATATTAGGACTGATTATAATCATTTTTGTATTATAAATTAAAAAAAAGAGATAATGTGTTTTTAAAATAACTTAAAAAAAAAGTTCTTGATGGCATTAAGATGATTTAAAACCAAATATGATTTATATAAGTAATATAATTGTATATTATGGATTTATTTACCCATTTTATTGTTCCCTTTATCCTGCTCTTTTTTTTAAAAAGCAAATATAAACTGGAAGGAGCCTTTGGTGGAATATCCGTTGACTTTGATTTTTTTATAATTTTTGTGGGAATATTGTTTCCCCAGCTTTTTGTATTCACCCACCGGGGAATTACCCACTCTTTTGTTTTTGGATTTGTATCTGCCGTGATATTTTTGTTTATTATAACCCGGGGGCCGGTACAAAAAACCATTGGCAGGATGATTAAACGTGATTTGAATCTCACCTTTACATATAAAACAATATTAATAGCTTATTTTGGTGTTTTAATTCATTTGTTGCTTGATTTTCTAACAACAGGAGGTATACCTCTTTTTTATCCCTTTAGTCTGACCCGTTTTAGTGGAGAGTTGTATTATTATACTGATGCAATTACCACCCTGGCGGCTTTAGTAGTGTTGGGATGCCTTTACTTTAAAATTGACCCGCGTTATAAGAAAGGGGCCATGATATTGTTTATGGTTTTATTAATTTCTATGGGCGGAATCCGGGGCTGGGAAAAAAATAATGCACTAAATAGTTTTGAATCAGAAATTGAAGGAAATTTTGCTTATATTGCTGCTTACCCTACCAGTGACATGTTTACCTGGAACGTAGTTTTAAGAAGTAGTGATAATCAAAGATATGCTCTTTATGAATATCGGGGTAGAAATGGAGAGAAAATATTCCAGGGCAATTACAGTGCACTTACCATAAAAAATGGAACATATACTTCCGCCATAACAGCAATTAAAAAAGCAGATGAGCTAAGTGTTGTGGAAAACTTTAAATGGAGATCATTTTATACCTGCATTGAGGCATCTTATGAGAATGGTCAATGGAAATTAACTTATTTTGATATTGTAGGCAGTTACGCCACCCGCAATAATTTAACAGTTTATATTAAAAACTAGAAAATATTGAAAATAAAAAAATTAATACATATTAATCATATCACAGGCTAATTCTATATGTTTTTGGCCGTTATCAACCCAGGGCCCATGCCCGGGTAGAAGGTATTCCACTCCCAGATCTCTTAGTTTATTAATAGAATTCCGCATATCCCGCTGATTCCCACCTACATCCATGCGCCCCAAGCCACCATTTGCAAACACGGTGTCTCCAGATATTAATATTTCCCCATCCCAGAGGCATATGCCTCCTGGAGTGTGACCCGGCGTATGAATGATCTTAAAGTCGCCAATTTTATTTCCCTCTTTCAATTTATGGTCTATTTTCACTGGTTCCAGATGTTTGCCAAACATATATGAAACAGTGGCCATCTGATCTCCGCTTTCCATGGCAGGAGCATCCAATTCATGAATGGCTATTTCTGCTGAAAATAAACTATTGCCCCCTACATGATCGTAGTGGCAATGAGTATTAACTATACAGGAAATATTCTCAGGGGAAGTGCCGGCCATTTTTAGCTGGGAAAAAAGATATTCTTTATTATTTCCTGTTCCAGTATCAACCAGAACATCCCCAATTAGATAGATATTAGAGTCGTAGCCATATCCTTCAATAAAAAATACTTCATTAATTTTTTCCATATTTTCAACCTGAACTTTAGAATACTAGTTGGTAAATTAGAATTAAAAAAAATAGGAATGGGGTCACCGGGATTTGAACCCAGATCCTAGGATTTCTCTTGTCTCAGTACTCCAATTGGTCATCATACTGTCCTTCAGAGCGCGCGTTTCTTCAAAGACAACTGGAGTCCCAGATGATAGCCTGATTACACTATGACCCCTGAATATAATTTAGTTGAAAACTCTTTATCTGAATCTAAAGCCAAGGGTGAGATTTGAACTCACGTGTAATGGATCTGCAGTCCACCGCTTCGCCTCTAAGCTACCTTGGCATAGTAAATAACTAGTAGATTAATTTGATATTTAAACCTTGCGGCTAATTTTAAAGTGGTAAATATCTGAATCAAAGACCTGATCTCTAGTACCTATAGATCATGAAAATAACCTATGCCTTAAACAGCATCTTAATCTTTTAGTAAAGAAGATATATACGGTTATGTCTAATTTTAGCAGCATATAACAAGAATCCGTTTTAAAATCTAAGAGATTGGTTAAAATATATTTAAGAGTATTTCATTCTTTTTGGAAGATTCCTTAAATTTAAAGTATATCATCTACTATTTTAAATTAATTATTATCTGAATAAGAGG
>CAMYKT010000021.1 GCA_947259185.1 uncultured Methanobacteriaceae archaeon | reverse complement strand
ATTTCTAAAACCGATATGAATATTAATTTAATTTTAGGTTAATAAATCCTTTACTCTTTCTGAACTTCTCCTCATCTCAATACGAATGAGTCCCAGATTTATTTCTATATCAGTTATTACTACCAGTATTCCTTCACCAGCATCTATCATTAGTGTTTTCCCTCTACTTCCCTCAATCATAACCTGTTCTAAAGGTTCGTGTTTCATTTCTTCTGCAGATCGTTCAGCTGTACCAAAAACAGCTGAAGACATAGCTGCAACCAGCTCAGAATCTATATCTGAAGGCACTTCGCTTTCTATAATCAAACCATCTTTTCCTACAACTAAAGATCCACTCACTCCATTAATCCTACCTAAATCTTTAAGTATTCTTCCTATCATAATCTGCCTCCATCTACAACTTGATTATATTACCTAAAGTATATATGCTTTAATCATTTATTAAATAAATAAGTAATTAAAGTTTCTATTTAATCTCACCAAATACTTAATAAGGAGTGATTCTTTGTACGTAGTATCTTCTGTTGAAGAACTTCAAAAGCTTAACCCATTTATTGTTATAGGTTGCGGAGGCGGAGGAGAAAAGTTCTCTAATTTTGAAGGAGTGGAAACCGTAGGATTCGTCGACGATGATCCTAAAAAACATGGGAAATCTTTTTGCGGATTCCAGGTAGCTTCTAATTTACCGGATTTATTAAATGAAACTTCAGCTAAAAGTGTAGCTATAATGCTTCCTATTGGTGCCGAAGGTTCTGCATTGAAATATGCGGTGGAGGCCATAAATAGTGGGAAGAATGTGGTAACCTCATTTAGATCACTTCCTCTATTGGAAAATACCTCTCTTTTAAAATTCGCCAGCCAAAAAAAAGTAATATTAAAGGAAATTAGCCCCCGGCTGGATGTAATTGAAAAAATTTTTGGCATGGCTCCCTCTAAATGCACTGAAATTTTACCAAAAATAAATTATCAGCATAAATCTCCGGTCATTTATATTGGAGGTACTTCCCAAGAATGTGGAAAAAGGACCACAACTCGCTTATTGGGCAAAGAAGCTCAAGAAAGAGGACTAGAAGTAGGAGTAATTTCTACCGATGAAATGGGGTTGGAACAACCTGCTGATTTGAATTTCAGAGCAGGTAGTTTATCGGTAATGGATGTAGCTTCGTCTTTAATGGGTTCTATCAAATATCTGGAAGAAAAAAAAGACCCGGATATTATCTTTGTGGAAAGCCAGGCCAGCTTAACTGAACTGGGAAATCCCCATCCCCGTGGATTATCTGCAGCAATATTAATAGGATCAATACCCGATGCTTCCATTTTGTGCCACCGGCCAAACCACCCCTATCGTAAGCCCCGGGGTATAATGGAGGAAATAAAGGCTATAGAATCTGTTGAACCCACCACTGTTTTAGGAATTTCTTTAAATTTAAGAGATACTAATGAAAATGGAATTTTAAAGAAATTTGAGTCGAAATATTCTCTCCCAACAGTGGATGTTAAAAATGGAGGCAGCACAAGATTACTGGATGTAATTATGAATTATTTAGGGGAGATTGAGAAATGAAGGATGTAATGGATTTTGTTAAAAAAAACCTGGGCCTAGAAGAAGAAAATGAAGAAAAAAAGGAACAAGATTCTATTATAGTTCCTGAACATTCATTTTATGAAATTATTCTGATGAAAGCACGCACTATTGAGGATATTGATTACGTAACTAGTCAGATACTTGAGGAAAAAAATCCAATAATACTGGATATGAGTCACCTGGAAAATGAAAGCCCGGAAGATTTTCAATTAGCAGGTGAAAAACTAAAAGCACTCAGGGTAGATTCAGGGGTGGAAGCAATACTACTATGCAAAAATGGTAAAAATATAATCGTGGTGACTCCTCCTGAAATTAAATTGATCAGGAAAGATTAATCAGTTTTATCTGGACTTAACTAATCAACATACTTCTCTGAGGCAAAAAATGGAATTACCAATTACCAAGCCATCTCAAGTATCTTATGCTGATGAACTTGAATTATCAGAATTATTAGAAAAATTAATGCAAAAGGAGCATAATGGTTTTATCAGAGTCACTCATGGCTCAGAAGAAGGATATATACTTTTTAAATATGGGATGCAGGTCGCAGCTTCTTATGACCGCCATTTAAAACATGATGCCTTAGAGAAAATTAATTCTGCCCTGGGGAAAACAGATACTTTGATAGAAGTATTTGATTTAAAAAAAACCCAAATAGATTATTTGATTGATTTAAACAAAGTATATAAATTTGATTTTGCAAAAAAATCCAATAAAACTACTGAAAAACCATCAGAAATGATTATAAATCCTTCAGAAGATGAATATTTTAATCCTAAAACGGTCAGCTACCGGGAATCAATAGCCAATGGATCTGCTACTGAAAAAGCGGATGATTTACCTGAAGTGAAAACTGCTCCTGAAACTAACTCAATGGAAGATGCAAAACTGGATATAAAGGAAAATAATTCTATTAAAAGTGATAATAGCTTTGGAGAATCCACAGAAAATAATACTACTTCCAAATCAATAGAAAGTAATTCTAAAATTAAAGCACAAGTTTCCAATCAAAATAATGATGATGTTGAAGTTAACCTGGATTCAAAAACTGGTCCTGATTTAAAAAATGAAACTTCAAAAGTCACACCAACAGAAAAATTAGCTGAAATAGAAAATTCAGAAAAACCCCTGAAATCTGAGGATGATTCTTCTCAACATTCTACCGGGGAAGAAATTACATCTGAAGAAGAATTAATCTTAGAAGAGGGAAATACAGAACCTCAAATACCTATGGATCGCGCTGACCTCATGAAAAAATATGGTTTAAAGGATATTGAAGATGAGGAAGTTGATAAAGTTATTGAAACCTATAAAGGTGGCGAAGTAAGTATTGAAGATTTGGAAAAAATTGAATTAACTCTGATGAATAAAATCAAAAAATCAGTTATGGGCATTAATAAGATCGGTGGGACCGAAGTCATGGTTTTTTTAGATAATACTAATGAACTGTCTGGAAAAATTAATATTATCTGTGAATATGCATCTAAAGGTATCTTTTCCCGGATTATGGGGGATTCTAAGGATATTCAAAATTTAAAGTTTCATATTTCTGAAATAGTAGAAATGGAAATACGAAAAAGCTTCAGGGAATATCCACAAATTGTGGAGAATTTTGAGATAAATATTGATATTAATTAACTTAAAATAACTATAATTAAATAGGATAATGATGAATTTAATTTTACTAGTATGATTATTTGTGAGGAGGAGTAGTATTGACTCGGGTTATAACCATTGCATCAGGAAAAGGTGGTGTAGGAAAGACAACTATTACTGCAAATTTAGGTGTAGCATTATCTACCTATGGTGAAAGAACTGTGGTTTTAGATGCAGATATTGCCATGGCTAATCTAGAACTTATTTTAGGGATGGAAGGAAAATCAGTAACACTACACGAAGTATTGGCCGGGGAAGCATCTATAGAAGATGCAATATATGAGGGCCCCAGCGGTGTTAGAATTGTTCCAGCAGGTATTTCTCTGGAAGGCCTAAGAAACGTTAAATTAGACCGCTTAGAAGAAACATTATCCCGACTAATAGAAGATACTGACATACTCTTAATCGATGCGCCTGCTGGACTGGAAAAAGATGCTCTGGCTGCTCTGGCTGCTGCTGATGAATTAATACTGGTCACCACACCAGAAGTTCCCTCTATAAGTGATGCATTAAAAACCAAAATAATTGCTACTAAATTAGGAGTAAATATTCTGGGTGTGGTAATTAACCGTGAACAACACGATAAAACTTTTTTAACTGTTGATGAAATCGAAACCATACTGGAAGTTCCAGTCATAAGTGTCATACCTGATGATCCCGAGGTAAGTCGGTCTGCTGCTTTTGGAGAGCCAATAGTTATTAAAAATCCTAAATCTCAAGTAACCAATTCTATAATGAAACTTGCAGCAGACCTGGTGGGTGAACAATATCATCCTATTGAACCAGATAAAAAAGGAGTTATTACCAAGCTTATCGACGGACTTATGGGAAGAAGATAGGTTTTTTATTTTTCATTATTTTTTTTAATTCAGGTGACTTATTTGTCTGTGGAAGTTATAAGCATAGGGACCTGTAATATGGATTTTATTTTAAAGGTACCTCGCTTTGTTGAAATAGACAGTGAAATGTATATAGAAACAATTAATACTTCACCCGGGGGATCTGCTCTTAATTTTGCTGTTAACCTATCTAGAAATGGTATTAAAACCGGATTAATGGCTCGTTTGGGAAATGATGATTATGGGAAAATGATTCTAAGCAAAGTTAGCGGTGAAAACATGGATATTTCCCGTTGTGTAACCCTAAATGATCAAACCGGAATGGCATTTATAAGTGTGGATAACCGTGGGAAAAGATCCATCTATTCCTTCATGGGAGCCAATGCAAAATTAAGTATTTTAAAAGAAGATATTGATTATATCAAATCCTCCCCATTTACTCATTTAACTGGTGTTTACTGGGAAGTGGCTTGGGATGTGGCCCAGTATGCCAAAAAACTATCTTTTTCTCCAGGACCACTTTTATCATCTTTTGGGGTGGATAAATTAAAAAGGGTGCTAAAAAAAACTGAATTATTATTTTTAAATGATAAAGAGGTTAATATTTTAACGGGGGAACAAATTCATGAAGGTTCTCAGTTACTTTTAGAAGAAGGGGTTAATAATGTGATTGTAACCCGGGGAAAAGAGGGAGCCATACTTTACTCCCAGGATAAGACCCTCCCGGCCGGCACAAAAAAAATAAAAGCCTTAGATACAACAGGAGCGGGGGATGCTTTTGCGGCGGGATTCGTTTTTAAATGGCTAAAAGGTGAAAAAGAAGAAAAATGTCTGGAATTTGCAAACCAATCGGCATTCAGATGTCTTAAATTACTAGGAGCAATAAATTAATTTAAATTGAGAAAAAATTAGCTGCATTTTCATAGGAAACCTGATTGATTTCTTTATTACCAAAATTTCTTAATCTCATTAAGTGCACGGTTTTAGCTACGGCTAAGGGATCTGATGGGGAAGAACTGATATCACTATTTAATAAGAATTTCTCAGACCCGTAATCCTCTAAAATTTTTATAGCTTCTGGAGGGGTCATTTTTTGAGGTTGAACCGTGAGTCCCAGCATAAATTCCTCTTCAATTACATCATCCACAATACTAAAATCAACATGGTCTAAAATTGCATGGGCTGGATTAATATTATCCTGTATAATGGATATGGTTTTAAGTGAAACTTCCTTTTTATTGCTTCGAGGTGTATGCACAATCACCCTGGCTTTCAAATCCTCTGCTATTTTTAACTGTTTTTTAAATATACTTATCTCTTCTTCTGAACCACTTTCAAGTCCTATTTCCCCTATTGCCACCACTGAATCTTCTTTTATTAGCCGTGGTAACTTTTTTAAAATTTTTTCATGGTCGGATGAAATACTGCGAGGGTGTATTCCCAGTGCAAGGTACAATTTTAAGCCATTTTCTGCAGCTCTTTTAACGTCATTATTCATTAAACGATAAAAATGGTCGAAAACTACCTCCGAACTTGTCATTCTAAGGGGATCATGGGCACAGCTTATGGCAGTGTTCACCCCGGAAATAACCATACTTTCAAAGTCTTCATAAGGCCTGGTATCGGCATGTATGTGGGCATCAATCATATCATCACCTCATAACATATAGATGGATAAAAGGATAATAATATCCTAATAGTTTTTAAGTAAGTTATGTAAAATATATTTATTCTATATAAGGTGAATCAAATGACTGATTTGGAAAATCTTTTCAACTATTATGACTTTGTTCAGGATGATTTGAAATTTATGATTAAATCCAGGATACGCTTAAATATTTTAAGCAGTATTCTCGAATATCCCAAGGCCATGAAAGAAATAAAAGAAGAAAACGACTTGAGCTTTGCTGCAATCTCTAATAATATGAAAAGACTTTTAGAAGAAAACATGGTAATTAAGGTCGAGGACAAGTACCTTATTTCACAAATCGGCTTTTTGAAATTATATTCACTAATGGACTTTCTGAAATTAATGTCAACCACTAAAAAATTTGAAGAATTATGGCTCAATCACGATATTGAAGGGATACCTGATTTTCTTTTGGAGGATATGGGTGCTTTGCAAGATTCAGAGTTGATAAAAGCTAATTATGCTGATATTTACAAAACTCATACTAACTTTAAAGAGCTTTTAATCAAATCTAAAGATGTATGTGGGGTTTCTTCAATTTCACATCCAGATTACATGGGCATTTTTGAATCTATGTTAAATGGAGATGCAAATGTAACACTTATTTTCACCAAAGAAATAGTAAAAAAAGTAGTGCTTTCAGTGGATTTTAAAGCTCTTTCTGAAGTAATTTTAAATAAAAATCTACGAATAAGACTTTATAATGGAGAAATACCTGTAGCATTTACTGTTACAGATAAATTTATGTCTTTAGGTCTTTTTAATTGTGATGGGAGCTATGATCAGAATAGAGACTTAATCAGCACTGATAAAAGTTCTATTAGGTGGGCCAAATCATTATTTGAATACTACCATCAGAAATCAGAGCCTCTTACCATAAAAAATCTTGCTAAAATTGTAATGTAGGGTGGTGTATGTGGAAATAGACTTAAAAAATAATTTCTTAGAAGAGGATTATGAAGATTTAAAATTTTTATTGGCTTCAAACATCAGGTCTAAGATCATAATCAGCCTTAAAAACGGTCCTAAAAAATTATCAAATATTAGAGAGGATACACAAATTTCATCTTCAACCATTCTACATGGTATAAGTCAATTAGAAAATAGAAATTTGGTTTCTCGTAGTGGAGAATCATATGTATTGACGTCCATCGGGAATATAATTTCATTAAAATTAATAAATTTAATTAAATATTGGCACACTATAAAACTATTCAAGGATTTTTGGAAAAATCATAACATAAATGAGATTCCAGGAGAATTTTTAAGGACTATGGATGTATTTAGCAATGCTTATATTATTGAATCCACTAAAGAGAATATTGAAAATCCATTTACTACTTATTTAGAAATGATCGCTGATCTGGATGAATTTAAAGCTATTTTACCAATATTTTTCCCCAGACATTTAGATGCAATCCAGTTTATGATAAAAAATAAGCGAAAAGTAGAACTTATACTTACAGAGGAAATTTATAACTCTCTCTTACAATATTTTAGTAAAAAAGAATTCACTAAGAACATTGAGGATGGAAGATTTAATCTGTGGAAAATTAATCAGCCCATTAAATTAGCATCAATGTTTTCTGATAATTTTATTAGTCTGGGTTTGTTTTCATTGAATGGGGAATATGACCCTTCAAAACTACTCTTAAGCCACGATAAAGAAGCTATAAATTGGGGAAAAGAACTATTCGATTATTACAAAGAAAAATCAGAAAAAATAGATATTAAAAATTTATAAATCACCATACAATGATTTTAAATTTTTAAATTCTATTTTAGATTCCTTTAAATCAAGTAGTATGGTGGGTATATCTGCTATAGGAATTCTTATTTGTTGAGAATCATCTCTATTACGTATGGTGATGGTATCAGAACTTAAAGATTCATGGTCAACAGTTAAGGCAAAAGGAACACCTATCTCATCAGAACGTGCATACCTGCGCCCTATGGTTCCTGAAGAATCATATTCGGCAATGAATCCCAGCTCTCTTAGTTTATCCTTTATATCTTGAGCCATGGATGTTAAATCTTCCTGGTTCAAAAGGGGAAAAACACTAACCTCTACCGGTGCGATATCGGTTGCAAACTGGAAATAATTTTTATCCTCTTCTTGATTAAAGCAATGCAACAAGACAGAATATACAATACGATCTATTCCAAAGGAAGGTTCTATTACATGAGGGAATATTTTTTCACCCCTTATGGTTTCATCCACTTCCTCAAATTCCAGGTGTTCAGGCAGAATTTGATATTTGTCCTCTAATTCCACTTCAAAAAAACCATTTGTCTGGAATGATTTTTTTATTTCTTCTGAATCAGTTTCTTCCAAAAATTTCATCAGGGCAGGGGCCTGGTTTTTAAAAGCAGGACCAAACTTTTGCATGTTCGGTTTAGCTATGGTTTTTTTAATATTCACTGGTTCAGGATACTCCATAAAAACCTTCAGGTCTTCACTGCTGTAATCACTATGGGACTTTAAATCGTAATCTGATCGGTCCGCTATTCCAATAATTTCTATCCAACCGTACCGGTCAGTTTTTACTTCAACATCCCAGCAGTCTATGGCATAATGGGCCATTTCTGTAGGAAGGTGTTGTCTAAATCTTAATACATTGTCTGGTATTCCTAATTCTCTTAAAAACTTTTGAGCAAGATATAACTGATATATAAGCATTTCACTGGATACTATTTCGTTTTTATGGGCTTCATGGGCAGTGAGGGTAATAATTTTTTTATCACCCATCTGGCTGCTGGCCGGATATAAGTTAAGTTTATATTCTTTTATTTTAGAAAAACGGGGATGTGACTTGTCCTGGGGGTTTATGAATATTTCTGCTTCGGCTTGAGTGAATTCTCGAAGGCGAATAACTCCCTGCCGGGGAGATATTTCATTCCGGTAGGCCTTACCAAGTTGTACCACTCCAAAGGGTAACTTATTACGGAAAAATCTCAAAAGCCGTTTAAATGGTATAAATATTCCCTGAGCAGTTTCAGGCCGCATATATCCTATTTTTTTACCCTTAGCCCCAATTAAGGTTTGAAACATTAAATTGTAATTCCACACCTTATTCAGGTGACCTCCACAACGGGGACATCTTATCTTATTTTCAGATATTTTTTCAGTCAGGATTTGATTTTCTAAACCTTCCACATCCTCTCCCGTATGCTCTTCAATTACATGGTCGGCCCGATAAACATCCATACAATCCTTACATTCGGTCATAGGATCTGTGAAGTGATCTACATGTCCGGAAGCCTTTAATGCTTCTTCTGGCATGATAGTTGGGGATTCAATTTCATAAAATCCCTCCCCCACTACATAATATTTTCTCCATTTATTCATTATCTTATTTTTGAGAATAGCTCCCAGGGGACCATAATCTACAAATCCCGCTACTCCTGAGTAAATTTCAAATGAAGACCATAAAAATCCTCTTTTTTTAGCAACATTCATGACCTGGTCATGTTTCATTAAATCATCTCCTTAACAATAAAATTAGAAAAATTTTGATGGATAATCGTAATATGTTATAAATTGTTCATGGAGTTTTTAGCTCATAATCATGCTTTATTTTACTGGTTTCAGGCCTTTGCTGACCCATATATTTACTATCTCTATCTGGATGCCCGTAGGGTTTTTGAGAAGGAGAAGTCATGGTTTCAAAAACTATCTGGCATACTCTCTGCCCGGGATACAGAGCCACTGGCATTTTGCCAATATTGGAAATTTCAAGGGTTATTTTACCCCAAAAGCCAGGATCAATGTAACCCGCAGTAACATGCATGGTAATTCCCAGTCTACCCATGGAAGACCTACCTTCAACTCTTGCCACCAGATTTGAAGGGATTTTAACCGTCTCATAGGTGGTAGCCAGGGCGAATTCTCCCGGATGGATTATGAAGGAACCACCTTCTTCTATATGTATAGATTCCATGTAAGATTCAATATCGGATTTATCCATAGGGTCAATGCAGGGTTTTCTTATTATTCTAAAACCTTTAAATTCACTACCTATTCTTAGATCTACTGAAGAAGGCTGTATCTGCCTTTCTGGATCTTTTAAAGGATCAATAATTATTAATTCCTCTTCTAAATATTTTTTGATATCTCTGTCACTAAGAATCGCCATTTATTACCCTCTCTTCTATATTTTTGCATCTTCTTTTTTTATTTCTATCTGGGAAAGGTGGCTAATTTGGTGGGGTATACCACAACTGTTTCCCACCCCAATTATTAATATACGAGAACCTTCAGGAGATCGTTTTATGGAATTTTCTAAAGTTTTTAAGGCTTTTTGTGAACTATCCCTGATATTTTTTGTCATAGGACTTATAGCCTCTTCTGGACTCATTTTAACGATAATTGCATCCATTTTAAGCCCTCTGGAAATAGATTTTTCTTCGATAAACCACTTATCCATACCTGGCCCTCCTATTACCACTCCGATACCTTCAGCAACGGTACCTGTTTTTTCCCCTTCCAGTTTTATAGCAGCATCAATGGATATAATTCTATCAATTTTGTTTTTATCTATTAGTATGGATGAAATTTTTCCCACTTTACCAATCCGGGCACCAGGTCCTTTAGCCCTTATTATGGTTAAATTTCGGCCTTTAAATTCTCTTTGCAACATTATCATGTCATCTATTTCATCTAAATTTTTATTTTCATATCCCTGCATTATTAAACTGGCCACTAAAGGACCCAATCCATCCCCAATGGGCTTCCCTTCTGAAAAACTTTTCACACTTTCAAATTGTGATTTTACCAGCCTTAAAATTATAGGGAGGTTCATTTGAAGGCTTAAAAGTAGTTGTAAATTGCCTGTTTTGCGGGATAGTTCTAAATTATGGCGTACCAATTTAGCAACACCATTAAGGCCAATAGTAGCTTTTAAAGCCATAATAATATTGGATTGCATTTCCAAATCAGCATCAGGGGCTATTATGTTTACCATCTCATGAAAACGCTCTTCTCCCAGTTCTAAAATCTGATCAAATTTTTTTACTATACCGGCAGGATCCATGTCTACCGGGGGTATCACAAAAAATTGTATAAAGTTTTCTACAGATTCTTGAGGATCCAGAGAGGGGTTACCTTTTTTCTGGGAGGTATCTATTAAAATTTTTTTAGATTCATTTACCATTTCCTCCAGGTCCCGGGCTATTCTGGTAACTGAAGAAATCATACGTATCCTCATTAGCCAGGGAAAAATTAGAATTAATAGAATGAATCCTATTATGGCCAGTATATTTAAGGCAGTATCTCCAAAAATCATTTTATTCCCCGGTTCATCTTAATTTTTATCCTTCTTAAAAGGCCGGTTAATGTGTGCGCTTCCCTCCCGGTAATGAAGGATCGACCTATAATATTTTTAAATGCCCTGGTTGTGGTTTTTATTTTATGGGGAGGTAGATCAAGTTGTTCAATAATTTCATCCATTTCACCCAGGAGGTAGTTTTTATCCACCAGGGAAGCTTCCTCCAATCCTTCCAGATCAAATTCATACTGGTTTTTAAATAACTCATAAAAAATTATGGCAGCAGCATGTGATATATTCATCACCGGATAGGAGTAATGAGCTGGTATACTCACTGTGATATCACATAGCTCCATTTCATCATTGGTTAAGCCGTCACCTTCTCTTCCAAATAAAAATGCAATTTTGCCCTTTGAATTAATGCTCTGTACCATTTTTTCAGGTTTAAGAGGTATTCTGGACAGTCGGTAACTTCCACCAGGCATTCCGGTAGTCCCGACTACAAAATCAATGGGAATGTCCTCTAAGAATTCACCTAATGAATCAAATTTAAGGGAGTTAACTACAATATCACGGGCGTGACTGGCCTGGAAGTAGGCTTCATTGGTTAATTCACAGGGATTAATTAATATCAGATTTCTTAAGGCAAAATTTTTCATGGCTCTGGCTAAAAATCCAATATTTCCTGGGGTTTCTGCTTCCACAAATACCACATAAATATTATCTAAAAGTGCCTGGTATTCCATTTTATCTTATTTATTTTTTTAGTTATTTAAAATACGAAATATTAATTTTAATGATCTACAGTGCCTTTATATGCCATATCCAGGAGTTCCAGGATATTCATAACTTTTATATGTTCTAAACCCTCTTTTTGAAGAGTATCCTGTATATGGTACTGACAGAAAGGACATATACTTATCACTGCATCCACATTTAATTTTTTAATCATTTCTGCCTTTTTTTTACCTAATTTATAGGCAAGTTCTGGCCGGCCGGATTTAACTCCCCCACCAGCACCGCAGCACTGATTTGGTTCTTCCATTTCAACAAATTCTAATCCTTTAATTTTTTTCAGGATTTCGCGTGGTTCTATGGTTATTCCCTGTCCACGTGAAAGGTGGCAGGGGTCGTGATAGGTAACTCGCATAGGAACGGGGTGCATTTTGTCAGTATCCAGATTTTTCATGAGAAACTCGCTGATATCCACCACATTGAAGTTCACCCCATATTTCGGATAATCCTTTTTTAGGGTGGCACCACAGCCAGCACAAACAGTTATAATAGTGTCATAGCCTTTGAAAACTTCCTGGTTATGTTTTACCAGTTTGTCCACCACATCTAATTGCCCGGTTCTTATGAGTGGAGATCCACAGCACACCTGTTTTTCAGGAACAATTATATCAACATTATTCTCTTTTAAAACATCTAATAATGCAAAACCAACCTCTGGAATCCGGTAATCAACCATGCAACCAGTGAAAAATGCTACTTTAGATTCAGATTCATCATCTGCTTTAAATTTATTAACCGCTTCTATGAAACCCTCTACTGGAGGGTCAATGGATCTACCGGTTTCATCCACCAGTTTTTTAACTGCTTGGTGAGGGTCCAAAGGGCCAATTTTTTTTCTGTAGGCCAGTGCCCTTAATTTTTCAATAGCATCTCCGGGGATACTAACTTCTTTGGGACAAACTTCGGCACACTTACCACAAGTGGTACAATCATACAATCCTTCCATTAAGGCTGATTTTTCCCTATTATCACAATCACGCGGGTCTAAGGCAAATTTAGATAGATAACGCATGAAATAAGGCCCTGCATATTCTTCACTTTCTTTTATAATAGGACAGGCAGATAAGCAGGAAAAGCATTCAATACAACCTCTTAATTTTTTACTATCTTCTGAATCTGCTGGTGAAATTAATTCAGGACAAGAAGCACCATCACAACCTCGATCTAAGAATAAACTCATTTTATGAACTTTTTCTTCTATCTCACTTCGATCTATAATCAGATCTTTAATAACTGGAAAATCCAATGGTTCAAGTAAGGCATCATCTTCAATTTCGGCTTTACAGGCCAGTACCACATTTTTATTCATTTTAATTGCACAAGAACCACATTGGCCTGCTCTACAAGAACTTCTAAATGCGATATTCGCTTCGTATTTTTCATTAATTTGATTTAAAGCATCCAGGACTTTCATTTTCTCTTTTTTATCAATCTCATACGTTTCAATATGGGGGTCCTGTTCATCTCCAGAGTCAAATCTCAAAACCTTGATTTTAATCATTTTTATCTCCGTTTGGCAAGTTTCCTTAAAAATTAATATTCTCTACAAATCCATTAATTATATCGTTAATTTAATTATATTGAATTTAATTTTAATCATTCATAATTCTTCAAATCAATGATTACTTATTTTCCTGATTTATTTAAAGCTCTAAATGTATAAATTTAATTATTTAAAATAATTTAGAATAAGTTTAAATTTAATTATTATTAGGGGCTGATATAATATAAAGATTAACCCCCTATCTGTAATTTTAATATATTTAGTTGTTGAAAATGTCCACTAATGATTTATATAGACAGCTGGAGTCCTACTTAAAAAAAGTAGAATGGGAAACATCAAAAGCGGTAAAAATCGTTGAAAGCACTGACCTTGGAATAGAAGGCATGCTCTCTGCTTTTAGATATGATCCGGATTCTATCATAATTATTATTAAAGCAGGTGCAGATAGATCCAAAAAAGATCTGATTAGATCTATAGCTCATGAAGCTACCCATGGGCTTTTAATTTTTAAAATGGGTTATTGTCGCCCGGATTTCCACCAGGGTGTTCCTGACCAAATCATAAAAAATGCCCGACTACTTTTTACTATGCTTGATGATATTGTGGTTAATAAAATTATTCAGGATAATGGATTTCCCCCCTTTGGCTCAGAATACATTCCCTCTCTTAAAAGAGAAATTCAGGCGGCGCTTAATGGTGAGAATTTATATCTGAATTATTCCCGGGATGTAGTTTTTGACCAGATTTTAATGATTTCGCGTTATGTTATTTCCTGGGCATTTTTAGAGTATTATGAGCTGGAAAATCACCACCAGGAAATATTGAATGAATTTATAATGGCATTCCCGGAAAGCTTCCCGGATGATTATCAATTAGCCACTAAAATTACCAGAATTATTTCAAAACATAATATTTTTAATTCAAAAGGACATGCCCGGATTATATTTGAAATATTAAGCCTGTGGGGATTGCAAAAAACTTTAAATATTAAATGCCCTCTGTAAATACAGTACACACTCCTTTTTTTCTGACTTTTTTTAAAAATGGTAATATTTGTAATAATTAATATATACAAATAACAAAAAGATTTAATTAGGCTAAAACTAAATCCTAAAAAAAAGAATAAAATCAGTTGATATTTTAGAATTTATTGGGCTATTTTATTTACTGGAATAAGAGCCGAACTAGAATTCAACTATTTCAATTAATGGAATATGAAGTGTGAACTAGAATTCAACTATTTAATTTAGCGAATAACTACGAATCTAAATAATGAGGCATTTATGGCATGAAATATGCCTGTATTTTAATTTATTAATAGTTGGTGAACTCAATGGACCCTAAACAACTTGTTAACGGAAAAAATGGAGAAAAACTTTTTCTCCTGGGCAATGAAGCCGCAGTTAGAGGTGCACTGGAATCTGGTGTTTCAATTGCAGCTACTTATCCTGGAACCCCCTCTTCAGAAATAGGGAATGAATTATCAAAAATAGCTAAAGAAGCAGGATTGTATTTCGAATTTTCTATAAATGAAAAAGTAGCTTTAGAAGTTGCTGCTGCTGCTGCTGCATCAGGAGTACGATCCTTCACTTTCATGAAACATGTGGGAGTAAATGTGGCTTCAGATTCATTAATGAGCACGGTTTATACGGGAGTAAGGGGCGGTATGGTGATTTTAGTTGCAGATGAACCATCCATGTTTTCTTCCCAGAATGAACAGGATACCCGTCATTATAATCGTCTGGCTAATTTTCCATTACTGGAACCTTCCAATCCCCATGAAATTAAAGAATTCATGAAATATGGTTTCGAATTATCAGAAAAATTCCAGATCCCTGTTTTAGTTCGTACCACTACCCGAACTTCTCATATGCGGGGAATTGTGGAACTGGGCGATGTAACCAAACCTTCTAAAAAAGGATATTTTATTAAAAACCCTTCTCAATTTGTACCAGTTCCTTCCACAGCCCGGGTAATGCATGAAAAACTGGTTGAAAAAATGGATAAAATAAAAGATGAGGCAAATTCCTCTAGCCTTAATCAAATTCACAACAATAAAAAAACCTCCCCTATGGGGATAATATCCAGTGGAAGTGCTTTTAATTATGTTATGGATGTAATAAATGGCAGTAATCTTGATATTCCTGTTTTAAAACTGGGATTCAGCTATCCCTTCCCTGAAGAAATGGTTCTGGAATTTATGGAAAATCTGGATGCTATTTTGGTGGTGGAAGAAGTGGATCCCATCATGGAAAAAGAAATACTTTCCATCCTGGGTAAAAGAGGAATCAAAAAAATAGTTCATGGTAAACTGGACAAAACATTGCCTCTTATTTATGAATTCAATCCCGATATTGTGGGTAAATCATTAAAAAATCTGCTGGATTATCCTCTTAAATCCGAAAATAAGGATAGTTTATCCTCAACTATGCAGCTACCTAATCGCCCACCTACTCTGTGTGCGGGCTGCCCCCATCGTGCAGCTTATTATGCCCTAAAAAAAGCCAGAGAAAATCTGGGCATAGATGAAGAGGATATGATATTCCCTACCGATATCGGATGTTACACCCTGGGAATAGAGTCACCCTATAATGCAGGGGACTATTTATTGTCCATGGGTTCGGGCATAGGGGCCAGCTGCGGTTTTTCCCGGGCAACTGATCAGAAAATAGTGTGCTTTATTGGCGACTCTACTTTCTTCCATGCAGGAATCCCTCCTCTTATAAATGCAGTTCATAATAAACACAATTTTGTTTTAACAGTGCTGGACAATCGTACCACGGCTATGACCGGTGGACAACCACACCCGGGACTGCCAGTAGATGGAATGGGTGAAGTGGCTCCGGAAATTTCCATAGAAAAAATAGCTGTTGCTGCCGGTGCCGATCTGGTGGAAACTATTAATCCACTGAATCTTAAAAATAGTATTCCTCTTTTTGAAAAAGCTATTCAAAATGAAGGTGTTAGTGTAGTAATTTCTAAGTATCCCTGTATGTTAATTAAAGGCATTAAAAAACCTAAAAAACTTTTATTAACCATTGATACAGAAAAGTGCGATGATTGTCTGGAATGTGTTAGTCAGTTAAGTTGTCCAGCCATATTCAAGAAGGAAGATGGTTCTATAAAAATAGATAATTTCCAGTGTAGAGGTTGTACCATATGTTTACAAATGTGCCCTCAAAAAGCAATAAGGGGAAAGAGGTGATTTGGTGACGTTAAAAAGCAGTCAGGATTCTTATAAAATTTATATATCTGGGGTTGGTGGACAGGGGATAATCAAGTCCTCCATTATTTTGGGTGAAGCAGCCATAGCCAGCGGTTTAAATGTAGTGATGAGTGAAATACATGGAATGGCACAAAGGGGAGGTGTAGTTTTCACCGAACTAAAACTGGGGAATGCCCAAAGTTCCATAATAGAAGAAGGCCAGACAGACCTTTTAATATCATTTGAACCAATGGAAGCAGTTAGGGTAATGAATAAGTCCAGCAAAGATACTACTTTTGTTGTAAACACTGCCTCCATCATGCCTTTTAATATATCTAACAGTGAATTTCCTTATCCTAAGTTGGAAGACATCTTAACAGAATTGAAATCTAATTCAAATTCTTTATTTGCTTTTAATGCTGAAAAGATTGCTGAAGAATCAGGGAATATGCTGGCCATGAACATGGTCATGTTGGGAGCTGCAGCTGCCATTGAAGGGTTTCCTATAAAAAAAGAAAACCTGATAAAAGCTATGGATGAAAATTTACCTCCTAATTCACTGGATATTAATCATAAAGCCTTTAAAATGGGATATCAGCAGGTCAAATCCAGGAAATAAAAGGGAATACATATTTTTTTTCCATCCTGGACTTAAGTTCAGGAAGAAAAATAATTTTTTTAATTTAAAAAAATTCTATTTTTTCGCAATTAAAGATTATACACTTCTTCTGAAGAAAGAACATTTGCATTAGCTTTTTTAAGTGTTTTTAACCCTTCTTCAATATTTTCAGTTCTAATAACTACTATTGCATTGTCTGTTTTTTTTTCTACAAATGCGTAGATGTATTCCACATTAATATCAGCCTGATGAAGAATATCCAGAATACTATCCAAACCCCCGGGCTTATCTGGTACTTCCACTGCAATTACATCATTCACTTTCACTACAAACTGATTTTTTTCCAGAATAGCACGAGCTTTTTCTACTTCTGGAACTATTAATCTTAAAATCCCAAATTCAGAAGTATCTGCAATGGACAGTGCTCTGATATTTATCTTCGATTGGGATAGAACATGTATGGCTTTTTTCAATCTTCCTTTTTTATTCTCCAGAAATATGGATATTTGTTTCAATTTCATATTAATCCTCCCCACAATCATACAACTCAATCAAAATTACGTTTATCTATAACCCGCACTGCTTTTCCCTCACTTCGAGGAAGACTTTCTGGTTCTACCAGAGTAACATTAACCCTCAATCCTATTTCACTGTTTATACGTTTTTCAATCATTTTTTTAACTTCTTCCACATGCTTTACTTCATCAGAAAACAAAATTGGAGAAGCTTCTACCTGCACTTCTAATTCATCCAGGTGATGGGGACGGGTTACAATTATCTGGTAGTGGGGATCCAGGCCTTCAATTTTTAACAGGGCTCTTTCGATCTGGGAAGGGAATACAATAACCCCTCTTATTTTTAACATATCATCAGTACGGCCGGTAATCCTATCCATACGTACCAGGGTACGTCCACAGCTACATTTATCATATCTCAGAGCGGTAATATCTTTGGTTCTAAAGCGGATAATGGGCATCCCCTCCCTGGTTAGGGTGGTCAATACCAGTTCTCCTTTTTCTCCTTCCCCTAAGATTTCCCTGGTTTTAGGGTTGATAATCTCCGGGTAGAAATGGTCTTCAAAGATATGAAGCCCGTTTTTTTCAGGACACTCCTGGGCTACTCCCGGACCAATGATTTCAGTAAGCCCATAAATATTCAGGGCAAGTAGACCCAGTCTTTTTTCTATTTCATCCCTCATCTCTTCAGTCCACATTTCCGCACCAAAAACACCGGATTTCAGATTCAAATCCTTAATATCCACACCTTGCTTTTCTAGTACCTCTCCCAGGTATAGGGCATAAGATGGAGTGCAGGTTATCACACTGGTTTTAAAGTCCTGCAGGATTTCAACCTGTCTCTGGGTATTGCCGGCTGAAATAGGAATTACTGTTGCACCTAGCTGCTGGGAACCATAGTGTACTCCTAAACCTCCAGTGAAAAGTCCGTAACCATAGCAGTTTTGTATGCGGTCTGATTTTTCAGCTAGTGCCATATTTAAAGCTCTGGCCATTACTTCTCCCCATATTTCAAGATCTTTTTTGGTATAACCAGAAACAGTAGGCTTTCCTGTTGTACCGGAGGATGTATGTACTTCCAATATATCTTCCTCAGGCACAGCAAACATTCCAAAGGGATAAGCATCTCTTAAATCTGTTTTGGTAGTAAATGGCAATTTTTCTAGATCACCTAAACTTTGAATATCTTCTGGCCTGATACCTGCCTTTTTGAATCTTTCCTGGTAGTAGGGCACTTTTTTATAGGCAGTGCTGACAATTTCCTTAAGTCGCTCTAGCTGTAAGCTTTCTTTGTCTTCTCTAGACATGCATTCGGCTTCTTTATTCCAAATCATGTTATCTCCCTTTTAGTAGTACACATAAGTATTCCTTAATCATAATTTTGATATTTTCTTATTTATCTTTGAACAATAAAAAAGTAGCATGTGACTGATAAAAAAAATTTTGCAAAGTTGTTAATATTGTATAATCCTCCGGGGATTCGGGGGATCAACTCTTTCTATCTTTAATCTTATACTCATCCCCCTGGTGAAGCACTGTTTTATATTATTAATAGATTGTGGTTGGGCTCCATACCACAATTTATAATATATGGGGATAATTACTTAAATTTAATAAGTATAATGAGGTCTCTGTTTCTGATTAATGGGAGTTATTAAAAAATCATGGATTTTTTTAGAGTTAAATACTATTAGGGGGTATGAAATGGATATATTAATTCTCAGTATCGTGATATTATTATATTTTTTAATTATAGGCTATGTCGGCTATGTGGCCTGGAAAGGAACTAAAACTTCGGAAGACTACATGGTAGCTGGACGTAAAACACATCCTTATATTATGGCACTAAGTTACGGGGCTACTTTTATAAGTACGGCTGCTATTGTAGGATTTGGTGGAATTGCAGGTCAATTTGGTATGGGGATTTTATGGCTGGTATTTTTAAATATCATTGTGGGCATATTCATTGCCTTTGTTCTTTTTGGTAAAAGAACCAGAAAAATGGGCCATAATATGGGTTCCCTTACATTCCCCGAGTTTCTGGGACGTAGATTTAATAGTAAATTTATTCAGTACTTCGCAGGTTTGATAATATTCTTTGCTATGCCATTATATGCGTCTGTGGTTCTGATTGGAGCTGCCAGATTCATTGAAACAACTATCAATATAGATTTTAATCTGGCTCTTCTTATTATGGCCATTATAGTTGCTGGCTATGTGGTTTTAGGGGGAATTAAAGGAGTAATGTATACCGATGCCCTGCAGGGTTCCATAATGTTTTTAGGCATGTTATTTTTGCTGGTGACTACTTATTATCTATTAGGGGGAGTTACCAATGCCAACCAGTCTTTAACTAACCTGGCACCGCTAGTACCGGCCCAGGTAAGTGCAGTGGGGGGAACAGGATGGACTTCTTTTCCAGTGCTGGGAAGCCCCTGGTGGTGGACCCTGGTATCCACCATAATACTGGGGGTGGGAATAGGTGTCCTGGCCCAACCTCAGCTGGCTGTAAGATTCATGACTGTTAAATCGAATCGGGAATTAAACCGGGCTGTTCTGGTTGGTGGTTTATTTATATTTATTATGACCGGCACAGCTTATATTGTTGGATCCCTATCCAATGTCTATTTCTTCCAGCAAACAGGACAAATAGCGGTTCAGGTGGTAGAAGGTAACATCGACCGTATAATTCCATTATTTATTAATCAGGCCATGCAGGAATGGTTCACCTATATTTTCATGCTTACCCTACTTTCTGCTGCCATGTCCACTTTGAGTTCTCAGTTTCATGTGCAGGGAACTTCCATTGGTCGTGATGTTTATGAGACCATTTTAAGCAAAGCCGGAGATAGATCCGTATTAATAACCCGGATAGGAATTCTATTTTCAGTAACAATTGCTCTGGGTTTAGGATACCTGCTACCGGGAAGTATTATCGCATTGGGAACCTCCCTCTTTTTTGGCATATGTGCTGCCGCATTTTTATCAGTCTTTGTGTGTGGATTGTTCTGGAAAAGAACCACCCGCGCAGGAGCCATTGCCGGGATGTTCGCGGGAACCATAACCAGCCTTTTCTGGTTATTTTTTATTTACAAAAAAACAGCCGCTTCTCTGGGGATATCCCAAGCCCTTACCGGACAGGATATACTCTTAACTAGCATGCCCTGGCCGGTAGTTGATCCTATTGTGGTTGCAGTGCCCCTGGCATTTGTGGTGACCATAGTGGTTAGTCTCTTTAGCAAACCACCAGAACCACAATATCTGGATAAATGTTTTGAGGGTGTTTAATTCCCTCGGGGATTAAACTTCTATTTTTTAGAGGGGTAATCCTATTATTACAAATTGTCACAAGGTCCAATAATGATTTAAAATAAAAACTGGTTTAATAAAAAAATGAAAATTAGTTAACTAAATATATTATTAATGATTAAATATTAAAAATACTTACTAAAAAAAATCCCTTTTATCATTATTAATAGGGCTAAGATGGCTTAATGGGAAATATGGAGGTTTTTAAGTGGAAGTTTTAGGAATACCGGATCCTTGGGTTTGGGGAGCTTATATTTTATGTATTCTGGCAGTAATTATATGTGTAATCTACGGAATCATAAACTGGAATAAAGGCGGAGAAGATGAAGAAGAACAAATTAAAGAAGAATTAGAATGGGAAAAAAAAGAAAGAGAAATGGAAGAAGATGAACTTGGATTCTAATAATTTCCTAAAAATTTATCCCAGAAGGTGTTGGTTGTGATTACATGAATGTAATGCTTTTAACGATAATTACATTGATTTATCTTATTTTAGTGGCTTATACTGGTTATGTTGCCTGGAAGCGTACTAAGTCAGCAGAAGATTATATGGTGGCTGGTCGAACCACCCATCCCTATATTATGGCCATGAGTTATGGGGCTACTTTTATCAGTACCGCGGCTATTGTAGGTTTTGGAGGAGTAGCAGGGATTTACGGAATGGGCCTTTTATGGCTAACGGTTTTGAATATACTGGTAGGAATTTTCATCGCCTTTGTGTTATTTGGTAAAAGGACCCGGAAAATGGGACATAATTTAAGCGCCCTTACCTTCCCTGAGTTCCTTTCCCGACGTTATAATAGTAAATTTATTCAATATTTTTCCGGGCTGGTGATCTTCTTAGGGATGCCCCTGTATGCATCGGTGGTGCTTATTGGAATGGCCCGTTTTGTGGAAACAACTTTAAATATCGATTATACTATTGCTTTACTGGTAATGGCCCTAATAGTGGCAATATATGTCATATTTGGAGGAATAAAGGGAGTAATGTATACTGATGCCCTGCAGGGAACCATCATGTTTTTTGGTATGATCTTCCTGCTATTTGGAATATATTATTTACTGGGGGGAGTTACGGAGGCCCATCAGGCCCTGACTAACATGGCACCATTAATGCCTGCTGAAGCAGTTCAAACCGGAGCCACTGGATGGACCAGCATGCCTTCTTTGGGAAGTCCTTTCTGGTGGACACTGGTATCCACTTTGATACTGGGAGTGGGTATTGGAGTTTTATCCCAACCGCAACTGGCAGTCAGGTTCATGACAGTTAAATCCAATCGGGAATTGAATCGAGCAGTACTGGTGGGAGGGTTGTTTATATTTTTAATGACCGGAACTTCTTTTATTGTGGGGGCACTATCTAACGTTTATTTCCTCCAAAACGCTGGACAAATTGCGATTCAAGCTGCTGGTGGAAATGCAGATAAAATAATTCCCTTATTTATAACTAAGGCCATGCCTTTGTGGTTTGCCTATATCTTCATGGTCACCCTGCTTTCTGCGGCCATGTCCACTTTGAGTTCCCAGTTCCATGTACAGGGAACTGCTATTGGAAGAGATGTCTATGAAACGATTTTCAGGGTTAAAGGAGGATCTACAGTACTTATTGCCCGGGGCGCCATTGCCCTGGCAGTTATAATTGCCGTTATATTAGGCTTCATACTTCCCGGTAACATAATTGCGGTGGGCACTGCCCTATGGTTCAGTTTAACTGCAGCTGCATTTCTATCCATGTATGTGGTGGCCCTCTTTTGGAAACGTTCCACTCGCTGGGGCGCAATTGCAGGTATGATTACCGGGACACTGATTAGTTCCTTCTGGCTATTTTTTGTATTCAAAAAATCAGCTGAAGCTTTAGGAATTTCCCAATTGCTTTTTGGAACCCCTACCTTAATTACTTCAGCACCATGGCCTGCGGTGGATCCCATTGTTATAGGACTACCTGTAGCTGCAATTTTAACCATTGTAGTGAGTTTAATGACTCAACCACCAAGTGAAGAACATCTGGAAAAATGTTTTGAAGGCACCTAACCTTCGAAATATCTATTTATTTTTTTTGGATTTAATAAAAAATATAAATATTTCGCAGTACAAAATAAATTAAGGTGATAAAATGAGAATTGTTGAAGAAATCGTAGGTAAAGAAGTTCTGGATAATTCGGCTACTATTATTGGGAAAGTTAAAGATGTGGAGATGGACCTGGAAACAAAAACTATTGAGGCATTGGTATTAGGAAAAGGAGGGATATCTGAAGGCTTAGGTCTTTCAAAAGGTGAAACAATTGTCCCTTATGACATGGTAAAAAAAATCGGGGATAAAATTTTACTAAAAAGTGGCGTGGAATAATCATCAACTTTAAGTTGTGGTTTATTCAAAAAATACCCTATATAGAGGTTTTTTTATGGAGCTAACAGGAATATGCAATATTTGTGGCAAAGCCGCAAAAATGCATACCTGTTCTATCTGCGGAAATTCTGTTTGTTCTCAATGTTACTATTTAGATCCAGGGGTATGTATAATATGCAAAAAACGATTGAAACTAAAAAAACAATTTTGATTGATTTACTAAAGAAAAATGAAGTAGTAAAATCTGGCAAATTTGTTTTAGCTTCTGGAAAAGAAAGTGATTACTACGTGGATATGAAAAAGGCCATCACCGAACCAGAAATCCTGAAAACAATTGCTGAAATCATCTCTGAAGCAATTACTAAAGACAATATAAATAAAATTGCCGGTCCAGCTTTAGGGGCTGTTCCTATAGCAACGGCTTTAGCTCTGGAATCTAAAAAACCATTATTAATGATACGTAAAGAAAAAAAAGGTTACGGCACCTCAAAATTAATTGAAGGGGAATTAAAAAAAGGGGATCAGGTGGTGGTGGTGGAGGATGTTACCACTACCGGTAATTCTTTATTAAAGGCCATAAATGCTATTCATGAAAATGGAGGAATCGTTAAAAGAGCATTTGTAGTTGTTGATAGGTTAGAGGGTGCTAAAAATAATCTTAAAAAACATGATATTGAATTGGAGCCCTTAATACTGGTTGATGAATTTTTAGATAAATAATTTTTTAGCCTTTCACTCTTAACTTTTTATAGGGATGCATAAGTAATTAGGATTTTTATTTTCCAGACCATTAAAAATTTTTCATTCCTGCAGATGTTTCACCAGATGTCCTAATTCACTACCAATGATTTTAATTCCCATTTTAACTGCATTTGGAGAACCAGGTAATGCAATAATTAAGCAACGGTTATAAATACCGGCAGTGGCCCGGCTAAGAATTGCACCGGCACCTAATTCTTTATAGGTTTCATAACGGAAAATTTCCCCAAAACCAGTAAGTTCTTTTTCAAATAAACCCTGCAGGGTTTCAACAGTTATATCCCTACTTCCAATACCGGTACCACCGGTGGTTATAATTACCCGGGTATTGAAATCTGATATCATAACTTCCAGGGTTTCTAAAAGTATTTTAGAGTCATCAGGTATTAATTCATAGGCAACAACCGTATAATTTTCATTCAATTTATCCACCAGGAACTCACCAGAAATATCATGATTTTTCTTTTTTAAGGATTCCTGATAGCGGGAATCACTTAAAGTGATAACTCCGCATTTAATAGTGGAGGGACTAGCTTGTCTATGTTCTTCCATACTTTCGCTTTTCATATCCTAACCTCAAAAACATACTTAATAACCATTCAGGGGCAATGCGAGTTTTCATGTACATTTTAAGTTAAGCCTAATAGGGGCTATAAAAAAATTTTAATTATATAAATATGGTTTATTAAAAAAATATACAATTAATAATCACCTATCAATTAATTAATGACTTATTCTATATATGGATTTACAAAAATGAATTTTAATAAGAATGAAAACTCATAAGGTAGGGAGTAAAATTGGATCGGAGGCGGTTCCTTTTCCAATTTAAGCCAAAGCTATAATTTCAATAATTTAACCCCCTACCTTCTTTTAATTATATGTAATTTAATCCTTAAGTAGTTTAATAAATTTTTAGATAAAGGGTCAGGGACCTCAAAAATCCTAAAAAAAAAGTTTTAATGGGTTTAATAAAAATAAAACTGTTAAAAATTATTTAAATCAAATAAAAAGATCATCTGCAGAAGAAGTGATTTAAATGTTAAAGAAAAACCTGGTACTTGATGCCTCTGCATTTATTGGAGGATATGTGCCTGAAAAGGGATGTAATTATACTGTATCTGAAGTTACAGATGAAGTTAAAGACCTGAAATCTTTCATGATAATGGAAAGCTCAATTAAAGAAGGGAACCTCATTATTGCCCACCCGAAAGATGAAGATGTGCTAAAGGTGGAATCTTCAATAAAAAACTCAGGAGATAACTTAAGACTCTCTAATCCAGATAAAAAAATTTTAGCTCTAGCATTATCCATTAAAAAAAGAAAAGGGAATGTAACGGTCATAACTGATGATTACTCCATCCAAAATGCTCTAAAAATTTTAGGAATCCCTTTTAGAAGTATATTAACTCCCGGGATTAGCGAGGTTTATAATTGGAAGAAAATTTGCAGGGGCTGTAAACAGGAATTCTCTGAGGATTATCTTGAAGATGAATGTGATATATGTGGCTCACCCATCCATAAAAAACGATTTAAATCATCTAAGATGAAAAAAAGGTGATGATTTCTTATTTATTTTCACAATATTTTTTATATTCATAAAATTTCCAATCCAAAATTATTAAATCATAAAAAAGGGCCTTCAGGATAACAACAAATTATAAACTATTAATCCATCTAACGATTATTTATGAGAATTGGTGTTGTGGTTCATGGCCCCCATATTGTAGACTCGGGATATGCGTTGAAAATAATCCAGTTACTGCAGGGCTATGGTGAGGTGAAAGCCAGATTAGGAGGTACCATGGGAAGGACCGCGGTACATGACGCCCATCTGGAGAATATAATTGATATTTCTTCTAAAAGGCTTCCCAGCGCATCTGTGGATAAATTTCATGATGAGGGTTATGATGTTCTGTTTTTAATTAATTATGGAAAATCCAGCATAACCGGCCATGGATTCGGATATAAAGTTTTTAAAAGGTCCCGGACAAAAACTGCTTTAATTCAGATAGAAAGACCAGGTGAAGCTGACGGTAGTGTTATTCCCTGGAGAAAATCATTAAGGCCTCTGGCCAGAGAAATTGCCTCTAAGATGGAACTAAAACTGGTCCTTCCCTCCCGGATAATAAAAGAAATATTTCATGAGGGAACTGATTGCGGGCATCAACAGGGATCTAAAACATATCGAAAGCTGGTGGGTGTTGCTCCTGATGAAAATATATTTTTAAATGGTATTGTGGTGGGTAAATCAACCTCAGATGAGGTTATCCTGGTTAGTGAAAATGGAACGCTAACTGGAATAATTGGAGGTGAAATAAAGCCCCATGGAGTAGAAAAATTGGGAAATATTGATCTTAATGAAGCAGTAGTTAAAACTGGACTGTTAAGGAGATCCAATGTAATTCCCCGGATTATTGAATCATCCTCTAATAACTCTAAAATGAATATTTCTTTTTTAAACCATGCAGCAGAAGATGTTTATCTATTAAAAAATGCAGATTATGTGGTAACGGTAGGGGATGATACCACCCTGGTAGCGGCCGATATACTTTACCGATTTAATGTACCTATTATTGGTATTACTGATGGGGATCTTGACCAGGTAGTTGAAAATGGATTTAAAACTTCGGGATCAATGATTATTGAGCTTGAAAGTGGTTGGGATGATATAGTAGGAGAAAAAATATTTTTTGAGCTTTTTAAAGGTAAGCAGACGCTGGAAATCGATGATATCGAAAATTTTAAAAGGGAAATATTACACATTATTAATAATACAGCAGCTAAATATTATATAAAACAAACTTTAGACAGTTGAGGTGTAGAATTGGATTTAGACCATCTTGTTAATTCTATTATAAATTACGAAGGGGTAACACGCAAAAAACCGATAAAGGAACTTACCACTATCCTTCATGATGCATATAATGTGGCCGGTAATACCTTACTGGGCTTTGGGGATGATGCTTCTGCCATAGACATTGGCAATGAAAATTTACTTCTTTTAGCTGCCGATGGGATGTGGGGGAAACTTATGGCTGCTGATCCTTACTGGGCGGGTTATTGTTCTGTACTGGTAAATGTAAATGATATTGCGGCCATGGGCGGTAAACCGGTGGGAATGGTCAATATTCTCTCCATTGCAAATAAGGATACCTGTAATGAAATTATGAGAGGCATAAAAGACGGTGCAGAAAAATTTGGAGTTCCCATGGTAGGGGGGCATGTTCACCCTGATACTCCCTATGATGCCCTTGACGTTTCTATAGCCGGGATTACCACCAGGGATGCACTAATTAATAGCTTTGATGCTCAGGTAGGGGATAAGGTGATAGTAGCCATTGACTTAGATGGGAAACAGCACCCTAAATTTGCCCTTAATTGGGATACCACCACCCATAAGGATAAAAAACTGGTCCAATCTCAGATAGAAGTAATGCATAAAATTGCCCTGGAAAATCTGGTTACTTCAGGAAAAGATATCAGTAATCCGGGGATACTGGGCACTTTAGGAATGTTACTGGAATCATCACAAAAGGGCGCCCGGGTGGAACTGGAAAAAATCCCTCGCAACCCTTCAGTAAATTGGGAAGATTGGCTAAAATCCTATCCTGGATCTGGTTTTGTTCTTACAGCTCCCGATTCCAGGGTAAATAGATGTATTGAACTTTTAGAAGAGGTCAATATAACTGCAAAGGTGGTGGGGGATATAATTACTGCTAAAAAACTTATATTAACCTACAAAAACCAGGAAAAAATTGTTTTTGATCAGGATAAAAACCTTATAATGGGCTAAAATTTCTTTCCAGGATGTGAGGAGATTAAATGTGGGTAAATGTCAATGGCAAAAAAGTGGAGCTCCCTGAAGGGTCAACTATCAGGGACGCAATAAAAATTTCCAATGCTCCTTATAGAGAGGGTAGTGTTTTAGGGGTAATAAAGGGCAAGGAAGAATTTGAAAAAAATATTAATAAATACAAAATTCGGACTGATAAAGGAAGCATAATACTGGAAATGCTTCCTGATGAAAATGCAGCAGAACTGGTTAAAATCTGGAAAGAAAACTACAAAAAATTCGAAAATCTCCATATAAGGTGGGAAACTTCCAGTGAAGTGGCCATAGGCCCCATTAAAACTAATTTAAAACCTATCAAATCAGAATTTGATTACAAAGAGGGAGATGTAATATTAAGTCTGTCTGGTTTTAGTGCCGATTCTACCCATATTATTTTAAGTAAAGAAGATCATTCAGCTGTGTATGGCGTTCCAGATATTAATAAAGGGGTTTTTGCCAGGATATCCGGAGGTAGACGTACCCTGTTTAATCTGGTGGATAGGGACACCATAAAGTCAGTGGAACCATTAATTGAGCGAAAAAGTATAATTAATAGTGCTGCTGTTACCAATCTGGATACTGAAATTGAAGAGGGTAATCAAATTTTCAGCTATGTTAAGGTTTCCCCTTCAGAAAAATCTCCAAAATCAGTAGAACACTTTTTTTCACTTATAGAAAATGAACTGGTCCTTGACTATGATTCTAATTCTTTTGCAGGTTTTTTTGGACTGCAGGGTATTAAAAAAGATGCAGAACATATTGATCAACGGAAAAGAGGCACGGTGACTTTAAGAAATTCTGGAAAGGGAACCGGTAAGGTATATATCTACCGGGAAGATAGAGTCTCAAACCCGGCACATAATGTGGTGGGTCATGTTCAGCAGGGAATGGAACTGTTAGATATTGCTAAAAAAGGCAATTCCATAACTGTAATTAGTGAACCGGGCCGTATTATGACTTTATCAAAATCTCAAAAAGAAGTAGAGTCTGCCCTGAAAAAATACGGCATCAAACAAATCAGGGAAGGATTAACTGATGATGATGCTATTGTGGTTAAACAGGAACCCCTCTATACCATTGAAATTTTAAAAGAAAAAGAAGTAAAAACCTTCGGGATAAGTAAAGACAATCTCATAGGAATTGAATTTTCTAAAAATTCTCCCCGATCTTCCTGGTATTTCAAAAAGATCACCGGGCTTATAGATGCTCCTATAGGATCTATTAAAATTCACTTTGCATTTCAGGGAATGAAGGTTATGATGTTTGAAGGGGACTCACGGGAAGCAAAAGGACTAATCCCGGAAAATACTCCTGAGAAATGTGTAAAAGCCGGTGAACTGGGAATAACCAACATGTCACGCCGGCATATTGGAATGATAGGTATACGGTTTGAAGATAATGATGAGTATGGGCCTACAGGAGAACCATTTAATGGTACCAATATTATTGGCCACATAGTGGAAGGATTATCTAATCTGGAGAAATTTAAAGAAGGGGATGTAGTCTATGTCAAAGAAGCAAAATCAGAATAAAGTTCAGAAAGAACCTCAATGTGAAATAGAAGATGACATAGTAACCCGGATGATTATTCTGAGCCCTTCAGCCAACATTTCTCAAAGTGAACTGGTGCAGAAACTTCACATGCTGGAGCTTCCCCTTACCATAAAATCCACCTGCTATGGGGCCATGGTGCATGGCTCTAAAGAAGCTGTGGATCAGGCTATAGAAAAATCTCGTAAATGGGACCCCTTCCATATATTTACTAAAGACCGGGGATTTCCTCCAGGCGATCCTAGAAGATGCAGAGGCCATAGGGGAGCTGCTAGAGAGGGTTATCATCAGTTAGAAAAAGAATTCAATTTATTATGTTATGTTGGAGAGGCCTTAAAAAAGCCAGAAAAAGTTAAAATTGAAAAACCAGAGAAGGTTAGTGTTGATGAATTTAAAAAAATTGTCAATGAAAATTCTTCAAAAATTATAGATGAGGGTGAAAAATGAATATTACTCTATCTTCTACAGGTAAGGAATTAGCTGAAATAGGGCTGGCTATTCATCAGCTTGTAGATAAGCTGCCATTAACCATGAGAAGTAAAGAAGCTAAGGGCGTAAGAATTGAGGATGGAAAAGTACTGGATTATAATTATACCGGGCCAGCATTGGAAGAAGTTCTCAGCACCGGCGAAATTTTTAAAGGAACTCCTGATGTGGGCCCATATGCCGGCACACCTGTGGTGGTGGTTCCCCTTAAAGATGAAGGTCAGATAATCTGTGCCATAGGTTTGGTAGATGTAACTAAAGGATTATTTTCGGATATGGTTGAAATCTCAAGACGCCCGGAAGATGTTAAAAAAGATGATACCCGGGGGGAATTTTATTGAAAGTGGCTATTTTTCCTCCTAATTCTTTAATTTTAGCTGATTTGATTGAAAGAAGAGGACATGAACCCCTGGCTATAATGAAAGAAATCAGAAAAAAGGTAAAAGATGCGGAGATTGATTCACCCCCCATGAATATCACCGAAGAAGACCCTATAAAAGGACTTAAATATGCTGCTATTGAAGTCCCATCTGGAGTTAGGGGTAGAATGTCTATTTTCGGGCCTTTAATTGATGAAGCCGAGGCAGCCATAATTATGGATGAAGCACCCTTTGGTTTTGGATGCATAGGTTGTGCCCGAACCAATGAACTTTCGGTTTATTATTTGAGAAAAAGAGGAATACCCACCCTGGAGTTAACTTATCCCACCACCCGTGAAGAGACCATGGAACTGGTAAATAAAATTAACACATTCTTAGATCAATTGGAGGAGAAAAATGGTTAAAATAGCCCAAATATCCTGTGGAACTGAGTACAGTGGTATTCAAAAAGAGATTGAAAAAGCCGCTGCTACTTTTGGTGCAGAGATAGTAATCCCTGAAACAGAAATCGATTACATTGACGAAGCTTATAAAAAATTTGGATTTAACTGTGCTAGTTCGGGAATTAGACTAATGATCGCCCGGGCCATGTCTATTGTAGAAGGTAAAAGTGATGCAGACGCTATATTCATTGCCACCTGTTTTAGATGTGCTGAAGGGGCACTGGTAAGAAATGAAATAAGAAGGTTTATCCAGGATAATACTCGCTTA
>CAMYKT010000020.1 GCA_947259185.1 uncultured Methanobacteriaceae archaeon | reverse complement strand
TCAGATATCAGTAAATCCAAAAAAACAGAACTGGTAACCCTCTACCAGCAGGATATCGCTTCTAATAAAAAAGAGATTTTGGATCTGGAAAAATCTTTAAAGAAGTTGAATAAAGAAAAGGAAGAGTTAAAAAACCGTAAAAATTCCTTCCAGAAAATTAACATGGATATCCTCCAGGAAAAAATCAAAGCAAAAAATACCTCCTCCCACAAACTTAGTAATCTGGAGATGAAGCTGGAGGATCTTAAAATCCAAAATATCACCCTTAAAGAAATAGAATCCAGCATAAAATCCAAAAAAAGCCGGCTAAAAGAAATTGAAAATGATAAAGACGATTATTTAAAGGCCAAGCATTCCCTGGAAAACCTGGCCCCGGTGGAGACTCTGGAAAAAGAAAAAAATGAGATGGTAGAAAAAATAGCTAAAGAGGACTCCCGTATAAAGGAATTATTATCCTCTATGGAAATTGATTATTTCAAGCAATTTAAGGATGATTATTCCACTCTGGATAGTGATATACTCCAGGAAGAGATAGATAAGCTGGAAGAATTCAAGAATAATCTGAATCAGTTAAAGGGCAGAGTATCTCAAAAAAATAGTATAGAGAAAAAACTGCAAAAAAAGGTACTGGATTTAGAAGAAAATAGGAAAAATAAGGAATCGCTCCACAGTAGTCTTATTAAAATCGACTATGATGAAGTAGCACATCAAAAGATTTTCCAGGATTATGAACAAAAAAAGGAATCCTTCATCCAATTAAATAGCCAGAAAAGTAAAAATGAGGGAATCCAGGGCATGACCATTTCTGCTATAGAGGATCTACAAAGAGATCTGGATTCTTTAAAGGATGTTGAAAAAGATTTAGATAATCTTAAAGATTTTATTAAAGTTCTGGATTATATTCGGAAGCTATTTGGTAAGGATGGAGTGCAAAAGGATTTGCGGAACCGTTCCCGACCTCTTATCCAGGAGGAGACCCGTAAGTTTTTTGATAGGTTCAATTTTGAGTATTCGGATATTTCCCTGGATGAGGACTATGATGTGGAGGTATATGGTCCCGGGGGTAAGACCACCCTGGATATGATTAGTGGTGGGGAGAAAATTGCGGTGGCATTGGCCTTGCGTCTGGCCATTACCCGGGTGCTATCCGGAGGTAAACTGGAGCTTATTATGCTGGATGAGCCCACCATTCACCTGGATAGTTACCGTCGCCAGGAATTAATCGATATACTGAAAAGATTATCGGTCCTGCCCCAGATGATTATCGTCACCCATGATAATGATCTGGAAGAAGCAGCAGATAATATTATCCGGATAATAAAAGAGGAAGGTGACTCCCGGATTAGTCTAAATGAAGCTTAGATTGGGTTTTATATATCACAACTACCCTCCCCACCACCTAAAACACTTTTTATAGCATCCACAATACAGGGAGCATTCCAGCCCACCACTTCCTGAGCCTTTTTTTCCAGTTCCAGAGGAATATTTTCCACCCCATAGGGTCGGATGATAACCAGGGGTTTATTTTGTTCATGGGCAGTATTTACTACCAGTTCAATGTAATCAGGATAGTGACTGTAGAGTCCTGAGAGCACCACCACCACATCAACTTCCTTTATCTTATTTTTTATTTCAGGGGGTGCATCCTGGGGGAGGGAATAGTTTTCCCACTGGAAATCAGAGGCATGGTCCAGCCTATTTTTAAAAAGTATATTCTCTTCTTCTTCCTCTTTAAACTGGCTTATAAATAATTTATATATCCGGTTGTCCATTTCTTCTTCAAACATGGTATTACCTGTTAAAATAATTAAATCATGTAAATATATACTTACCGGGTAAATACTTAGATTAAAGGCTTCTTTTAGAATCAATTAATGTCTTTAATTTATTTTTATCCACTTTCCTCCAGAATAAGGGGGTCTTATCTTTTTTATAAACTGATAGATTTTCTTCAAAGGTGGATTGGCCCATTTTAATATAAAATATACCCAGGGGGAATTTACCTTCACCATCATTTCCTTCCAGGGCTCTTTTCAGGGCCTCTATTTTAAGGTAGGGATTGTGGGTATCATCCATGAGGTAAGTGTTCTCTTTAAACCAGCTGAAAGTATTCACCTTGTTGAAGGTAACACAGGGTTGAAATATATCCACCAGAGAATATCCCTTGTGTTGTATGGCTTTTTTCAGGACATCCACCATATGAGGTATATCTCCTGCAAATGTCCTGGCCACAAAAGAAGCACCTAAAGTTATGGCCACGGCCAATGGATTGAATGGTTCTTCAAAAACTCCATCTACCTGAAATGGGGTTTCAAAGTCTTTCTGGCTGGTGGGTGATGCCTGACCCTTGGTTAAACCATACACCATGTTGTTTAGTACTATGTTGGTGATGTCTGGATTGCGGCGTATGGTGTGCATGAAGTGGTTACCCCCTTCACCATACATACAGCCATCCCCGGAAACATCGATAACCACCATATCCGGATTTGATGCTTTAATAGCGGTGGCTGGTGATAGAGATCTGCCATGTAAGCCATTGAATATATTGGATTTCAGGTAGTGAGGTAATTTTCCTGCCTGCCCAATACCTGATACTAAGACCAGTTTTTCAGGACCTAACTCTAAATCGGCCAGGGCCTGTTTTAATGCTTTTAATATAAGGAAGTCCCCGCATCCAGGACACCAGGCAATATCTGCATTTTCCATCTCAAAGATTTCTGGATCCATTATTATTCCTCCTCCAGAGTTTCCAATACTGCTAAAATTTCTTCAACAGAAAAGGGCATTCCATTATATTTTAAAACCTTATGATCAATCTTTAAGCCCGTTTCCATTTGAACCAGGTGGGCCATCTGCCCCTGGGCATTATTCTCAAACATAACACTTTTTTTGGCCTTTTTAATTAATTCCCCTACCTGGGAAGAGAGAGGATATAACTGTTTGAAGTGTAATAGCGCCAGATCATCATTTTCCATTTCTAAGAGAGCCTCTTTTAAGGGCCAGTAAGTGGAGCCCCAGCCCAAAATAAGAGTTTCATACGAGGAGGAATTTGATGTGGTAAAAAATTCACCTGGAATGGCTTCTTTTCTTATTTTATCCATCTTTTTTAGTCTTTTATCTACCATAAGGGTTCTAAGATTCAGATCTTCTGTTATGTGCCCTTCTTCATCATGTTCATCTGAGTCAACACATACTAAGCCCTTTCCATGGCCCGGTATGCCCCGGGGTGAAATACCATCCCGGGTGAGGATGTATCTTTTATAATCTGCATCAGTTTCCACCAGGTAGTCCTCCACATCCAGATTTTCTATATCCAGGGAAGGCAGGTTATAATAAATATCAGCCATATACTGGTCTGATAATATAAATACCGGGATTTGATATTTTTCTGCCAGATTGAATGATTTATGAGATAATTCCAGGGCATCTTTAAAGTTCCCGGGAGCATAGATTATCCGGGGGAATTCCCCTGGCCCGGAGTAAAGGGCTAAATTAAGATCTTCCTGGGCAGTTCTGGTAGGTAGTCCCACTGCCGGTCCCGGTCTCTGGGCAATATAGATAACCACCGGGGTTTCGATCATCCCTGCTAGTCCCACGGCTTCCTGCATAAGGGCAAAACCACTACCCGAGGTGGCGGTCATAGCCCGGGCCCCGGCATAAGATGCTCCCAATGCCATATTTAAGGCGGCGATTTCATCTTCTGCCTGTTCAAACACCATTTCAAATTCTGAGGCATTATCTGCCATAAAAACCTGTAAGGGGCTGGAAGGAGTCATGGGATAAGCGGAAATAAATTTACATCCCCCGGAAATGCAACCTAAACCCACTGCCTGGGTACCGTTAATTAAGATTTCCTTACTGATAGCCGGGTTTTTATCTATTTTAATAGAAATCCGACCACTATCCAGGAGTTTTTTCCCAATATCGTATCCTTTCACCCCTGCTTTTAAATCTTTTTCCAGTATCTTTTCACCCTTGGATGCAAAAAGGAGAGTAATGAGTTCATCAAATATTTCTTTATCCACCCCCATGATACAGGACAATGCCCCGGCAGCAATCACATTGGAGAATATAAGGCCCCCCAGTTTTTTGGCTTTAGAAATAAAGGGGGCTTTTAAGAGAGTATACTGGTTCTCATCCATATCTTGCAGTACCTCTTCATCTCCTAATATCAGGGTATTTTCAGTTATCCTCTTTTCCAGATGGGGAATGGCACCCTTACTCAAAGCCACCAGGATATCAATCCGGTCCCGATAAGCTTTAACCCTTTTTGAAGAGGCCCTGATTTGGGTGGAGTTTTGACCTCCCCTTACCCGGGACATGTATTCTTTGGTGGAAAAAACATGGTAGCCCCCCATCTTCAAGGCCTGTACCATAATATTCTCCACACTTTGAATTCCCTGCCCTGCTTCACCACAAAGCACCAGGGAAACATCTTCTTCTAATTTTATCATGGACATTGGTTTCACCAGCATTATACTTTAAAAATTAGTCTGTTAATAAGAATTAAAACCTCTAAAATGAGTATTAAATGAATCCATTTGTAAAGGGAAGAAGTTTAAACAATTAAAAAAATTAATAAGAGTACCTGAGTGAATATAAAATATACCGGCCTGCCTTTTAAAATATGTTGATTGTTTTAAAAGGGTTATTGGAAGTGATTTTAACATGAAATCATTATTTTATATGATTTTTGAAGTAAATAAAATGTTCTCATATTTTTCAGTTTTATAGGAAACACCAACTATAATAATTAATCCTAATTTTCCTATTTTATCAGGAGTTATCCTATTAATTAATAACTAAAAGAAGTGGCAGCTTTTAGCTCCTCTTTTTTCCAGGTACTGCTGATGGTACTCCTCTGCCTGGTAAAAGGTGGTGGCCGGTTCAATAACAGTTACAATTTCCTTATCATATCCCGGGGTGGATTGCAGTTTTTCCATTGAAATCAAAGCCTGGGCCTTCTGCTCCAGGTTATGATAAAAGATAGCCGAACGGTACTGGTATCCAATATCCGGTCCCTGGCGATTTAAGGTGGTGGGATCGTGGATTTTCCAGAATAAATCCAGAAGATCGTTATAGGATATTTCTTCCGGGTTAAAGGTAACCTGAACCACTTCAGCATGTCCACTATCTCCCTGGCATACATCTTCATAGGTGGGGTCTTTTAGATGGCCACCCATATAACCTGCTTGTGTTGATTTAACTCCTTTGAGCTTTCTAAATGCATCTTCCACACCCCAGAAACATCCTGCTCCAAAGGTAGCTTTTTGCGTTTTATCTTCTTTCATATTATCCATATCCTAGTATAGGGATTATTAAAACCGGGTTAACTATCTCTCGGATTATACCAGATAATGCTAATCACCACTGGTAGTTGATATTATGTTTTTATAAATACAAATTTTTTACCATATTTTTTAAAAAACTAAGCCGGGAATAAATTAATTAGTAATTAATTAAAAAAAGTTATACATGACTTCCTCTCCTCCCTCAGCCAGATACCTAATTTTTTCAGGTTTTGCTTTTATATTCTTAGTTATAGTTGCATTTAGCACCGCAGTATATGCTGAAAACCCTCAGGGATCCTTCCAGACCGTAAATGGTCCTGGTGGAATGGATTATAATCATTCCCAGGTGATATCCTCTACTTATGGTAGTGGGGCGCTGCAGTACTGGATATTTGAACCAGGATCCCCTTCACCTGAATCTGCCCCGGTAATAGTATTTAACCACGGCTGGTCTGCCACCGATCCTTTATTTTATCGCCCCTGGATTGATCATCTGGTAAAAAAAGGCAATATTGTGATTTATCCTCGCTACCAATCCAGTATTTTTGATTCATCAGATAATTTCACCCAGAATGCTATTTATTCCCTTAAAGATGCATTAATCCAGCTGGAAAATGGTGAACATGTCCGGCCCCAGAGGGAAAATCTGGCCCTGGTGGGACACTCTGCTGGTGGTCTCATATCAATCAATATGGCAGCAAGGGCATCCCAGGAAGGAATTCCCCAACCAAAAGCAATATTCTGTGTGCAACCTGGTTTATCCCGTTCAGAAAACCGGACCATGGGCCCTCTACTGGAAGATTTATCCAGAATACCATCCACTACTCTCTTATTAACCTTATCTGGTGATAGAGATGATATTGTAGGTTCTTTTGATTCAGAAAAGATAATAAAAGAAACCACCAGCATACCCCCTGAAAATAAGAACTATGTAATCATGGTATCTGATTACTATGGAAACCCACCTTTAATTGCTGACCATCTGGCCCCGCTGGCACTTTTAAATTGTGGGGAATATCGTTTGATGGTTAATGCCCTGGATTACTATGGGACCTGGAAATTATTTGATGGGTTATATGAAGCAGCATTTTATGGGACAAACAAGGAATATGCCCTGGGTAATACCACCCAGCAACGTTTTATGGGTTTATGGAGTGATGGTACACCTGTAAAAGAACTGGAAGTAGTGGATTATTCAAACTAAAAAAGGTACTTATGAAAGATTGGAATAGTGGATTATAAACTGAAAGTATTCCCCTGCATATAAAAAATTATAATAATTACTAAAAAAGTAAAGGGGGTTTTATAAACTTGATCTATTATGAGGCCCCACTCACATTGGTCCTTACAGTTTGAAGGTCTTCTGTAATATTAAATGGAAGTCCACCTCCCCCTCCCGTTATGGCAAAACTACGAATAATACTACCGGTGGGGTTTTTTCTCCAGTCAAAAGGGCCATTTATATCCCATGATATGGTCTGGTTTCCAATAGTAATGGTCCATCTACCAGATTGGCCTTCACCTCTTTGCTGGGCACTTCCACTGGTGGGATTTCCCACCCCTCCTTCTATGGTGAAGCTAACTGGTGAATGCATGGTACCTAAAGAAAAGGTACGGCTCTGGCCCGAAGGTAATGTGAAAAAGAAATTTCCAGGATTACCGGTGCTAATATGGCGATTTACACCAGTAGTATTATTGGCTTCATAAATAAACTGGGAAGGCCGGGGCCCGGTATTGGTAATGGTTAAACTTACATCCACCATTTCCACTTCCTCTCCAAAACTAAAATAAGAATAATACATGTATAATCCAGCAATAACAATCACTATGACTGCAGCAAAAAGCAGTACATATTCAGCTGATCCCTGTCCTCTCGTATCATATCTAAATCCCATTTTATACCCCCGAGACTTAAAACAAACTATATTTTTTTTATTAAAGTGTTCAAATGATTAGCATTATATATCTCTTTACCATATTTTAATTATGGGTCCGGAATTCAATATTGATGGATTTGATTACTCACTTTTAATCCCGGTTATAGTAGCACTGGCCTTTATCTTATCTATCATAGTGGTATTATGGATTATAGGCCGTAGATTAAAAACTAAAAAAAGGGAACAGGTAGAAGTAAAAGTTTCTAATCTACATGAAAATATCCTGGATGAATTAAAAGAGGAGTATGGTGTGGATCAGGACGAAGATAGTGTTATAAATCAGGACGAAAATGAATCTAAATTAGATTAAGAAAACCCCCAGAAAATATTCAATACCATCCCGGGTGTTTACTGTAATCCTAGTTAAATAAAGTGTCAGTTATATTATGAATATAATAACGGAATTTTTAATAAAATACTGTACAAAAAATTACTTTAAATATTACTTATTTTAATAGATAACTAATAAAAATTTCTTAATATTAAATTTGATATAGCATACTAAACTAGGAAATAATTAGAATAATTAATTAATTTTTTATTTCTAAAGGTGTATTGATGAAAGTTGCAGTAATTGGATTGGGAGTTGAAGGTAAAAAAGCTATCAGGTCTCTTAAAAATAGAGGTCACCAGGTTTATGCCACTGATCTTAATAAAAGCATTATCCTGGAAGAAGATGTTGTAGACCTGGATCTGGGATTCCATAATGAGGAGAAAATATTCTCTGCGGATGCAGTGGCCCTTAGTCCGGGATTATGGAAAACTCCTTTAGGAGAAAAAATTAAAAAATCTAAGATGCTATTATCTGATAAAATAAATACCCATCGCTCCCTTTTCACCATTGGAGTGACAGGAACCAATGGTAAAACCACCACCTCTTTAATGATAAAAAGCATACTGGAAAAGGCCGGTATGGAGGTTTTAATTGGAGGTAATTCTGGGGGTGGATTTGATGGTTACAGTGAATTAATTTTAGAAGCTGATTCTAATAAATACCAGGTTATGATTGTGGAAGTCTGTGATATGACCCTGGAATATGCAGAGCATTGTTTTGAATTCGACCTGGTGGTGGCCACCAATATAGGGCCGGACCACCTGAACCATCATCAGTCCCTGGAAAACTATGCCCGGAACATGGGAAAATTTTTAAAATCAAAAAATAGTCTCCTGAATAAACAGGATAAGTATCTGGTGGAGATATCAAAAAATCTTTTAAAGTACTCTTTTTATGATAAGACCACCTACCAACTTCTTCTTTTTGGAGAATTTAATAAAATTAATGCAGGAGCAGCAGAAACTGTGGCTAATGTTCTTAAAATAAGAGAGGATATTATTAAAGATTCACTGGAGAATTTTAGTCCAGTGGAAGGGCGTATAAAATCGTTTAATATTCAGGGCAGCCACATTGTGGTGGGGAAAACTGATAACACCGGGGCCATCCAGGAGGTTTTAAAGGAAGCTGAGTTTCCGGTGATGGTAGTGGGAACCCCCCGGGCAGAGGAAAAATGGCGTTTTAAAATTTTAGAGGAAGTATGTAAATCCAATCCCGAGACCATAATTTTATTCCCTGGTCTGGAGGACAGCACTTCCCTGGCAGTAAAGAAATTAATATCACTGGGTTTTGAAGGTGAAGTCAAAATCATAAAGGAATTTGATCAGCTCCCGGAGATTATAAAACCATACCTATCATTTAAAAATATTTTTATAGGCGGAAATGGTCAAGAAAAAATAAAAGAAATGCAAAATTATATTGAATCACTCTCTAAAGGTTGATACATTGATAAATGGTAAAAAGATACTGGTAGTGGGAGCAGGAAATGCAGGAAGACCTGCTGCTAATTTATTAAACTATTTGGGTAACCAGGTACGGGTTTCAGATATGCAGGATTATAACTCCCTTCCTAAAAAAGCCCGGAAAAAAATTAAAAAGCTGGAAGAAAAGGGGGTTGTTTTTGAGTTGGGAACCCATATATTTGACAGCGTTTTATGGGCAGATGCCATATTTATTTCCCCTAATATACCTCCTCAGGCAGATATACGTATATTCATTGAAAAGACCAGAGAAAATAAAAAAATAGACCTGATAAGTACTTCCCATATCGGAGAGATTTTGAATTCTTTAATAGAGATACCTATGGTGGGTATTGGCGGGACCGATGGTAAAACCACCACCACTAATATGATAAACCATGTACTGGAAGGTGAGCTGGAAACCATTACTTTTTCATCCCTGCAGGATTCTCTGGTTATTGAAGGACTCATAGAACTGGTGGTTAATGAAAAAACCAGTGATAAAGAGCTGGCTGTATTCGAACTGCCCCATGGAACTATAAGGATGGCTGATGGATTGGAACTATGTGCCGGGGTGGTAACCAACCTCACCCCGGATCATATGGATGAATTCACCAGCTATGAAGATTATGTCAATCGTAACTTTTCCCTATCCCATTTAATATCCCCCCAGGGGGTATTGATTTTAAATGGTGATGACCCGGTGGTGGTCCAGCAGGGTAAAAAAAGTAATAAGAAAAGTATTTACTATGGTTTAGGGGCTCCTCAAATCATCAATTTTGAAGATAAGACTTATGGTCCTTTAGAAGTGGATCTAAATATCTATGCAGAAGATATTCAGCTTAAAGGGCTGGATGGTTCCAGTTTCAACCTGGTGAGCACGGTCCTCCCTAGCAGCGTATGTGAAAATTGTGGCCATATCAATTGCAGTTGTGGTAACTTCTCCCGGAAAATGGTGGGACCATTTAAAACGGATATAAACTTGAAAATACCGGGTAGCTGTAATATTGAGAATGCGCTGGCTGCTGTGGGCACTGGCCTGGTTCTGGGTTTTGGTCTGGAATATTTGAAAGAAAGAATTGAGTCATTTCATGGGGTTAAAGGTCGTTTTGAGAAAATAGGTCAACTTAATGAGGTTAATATATTTATGGATGCTGCCCATAACCCGGAAAGTATGGAAAAATTATTAGAAGGCTTATCTGTTCCGGGAAGACTTATAATAAGTCTGGATAACCCTGATACCCTTACCATAAGAGATAAATCAAAAATTGGTGGGATTTTAGATAAAAAGGCAGATGTGATTATTTCCAGTGCTAAAAATGAAACCACCGAGGTAGTTGACTGGAAAGCGGTGGAGGAAGTAATCTCTGCTGCAGGTGCAGTGGAAAGCTATGGGGTGGAAGATGTGACCACCGCCATTTTAATGGCTCTGGAACTTTCAGCACCCGGTGATACCATATTACACCTGGGGCCGGGAGTGGTAAATGCCTATGAAAATGTTAAGAATGATATCAAAAAGGCCATTGATTATTATCAGGATTATAACTCCAATATTGTGGTCATAGGTGGTTGTGGCACTGTAGGAAGTCTATTAGCCCGTGTTTTGAAGCACAACGGGGCGGATGTAACAGTTTCTGATGTGAGCCCGGATACCTATTTGAAGGATGTTTTTACCCGCGAAGACATAAAAATGGACCTGGGAGGCCACTCCCCGGAGGTACTTAAAAAAGCCCAAACCATTGTACTCACCCCGGGACTGGAAAAAAACCAGAAGGTATGGGATCTGATTACCCAGAATAGTTCTGCGGATATAATCGGTGTGGATGAAGTGATGGCCATCTGTAAGGTGGATAAACCAGTAATAGGGATAACCGGTACCAATGGTAAAACCACCACCACCCAGATACTAAAACATATTCTCTATAAAGCAGATTACCATGTTCCTGAACACCATATGCCTATCCAGGGTAATACTGAACTTATTCCTGCTTTGCAAACTCGTCTTAAAGGGGACATGGCGGTGGTGGAAATAGGAACCTTTGGAAACGCGGATGAAATAAAAAACTCTGCTTTAAACTGTGAAGTTGATCTGGGACTGGTAACCAATATTTCCAGGGACCATTTAAAAGAAGATGATGATTTTAACCTGTATGTACAGTGTAAAAAAGAAATAACTGACGTGGCCGATATATTAATACTCAATGCAGATGACCCTCTGGTAGCCAGTTTTGCCTATTCCCAAAACCCGGAAAATATAATATTCTATGGTATTGAAAATATTAATACCAGAATTAATACCTTTTCTGAAGGACGGGAATGTCCCCTGTGTGAAGCACTCCTCAAGTATGAAAAACATTATTTAGGGCATTTAGGCAAATATAAATGTATATGTGGATTTAAAAAACCACCACTGGATGTATCCGGACGTCAGGTAACAGAAAACAGTATGTTACTCCGGATTAAATCAGAACAGGCTATGGTTAAATTAAAAATAGAAGGCATATATAATATTTACAATGCCCTGGCTGCTGCTGCAGGTGCCTGGGCTATGGGTATTAAATTTGAAGATATAGTGACCGGGCTTCAGGATTTTGCGGGTGTGGAAGGTAGGTTTGAAAAAATAAGTGACCATCCTTCTTTAATTATTGATTATGCTCACAATCCGGCCGGTGTAAAAGCAGTTATACAAAGAATTTTAAGTAAAAAAGATGATGATTCTCAACTAATCGTGGTAAACACTATTTCCTCAGAAAGTGGCAGCCAGGGTGATGGGGATATTGCAAAAATCCTTAACTATGCAGATGTGGTGATACCTGCTTCCTATGCCGCCCTTAAATCATCTAAGTATATCAATAAAGAGATTGTGGAAACCAAATCCAGTGCCGAGAATATAAAAAAAGGAACTCTGGGTGCCAGTAAAAATCAGGTACAGGAGGCCCTGGAAAAAGCACTGGAATTAGTTAAAGATAATGATATCATATTAGTAATTGGAGAAGGAGGAGTTAAATATTCTAAAAAAATACTGGGAGAACTCGGCATTTAAAATACTGGTAGTGTTGATATTTTTAGGTATTATAAGCACCCCCCTGGGAGTTTACCTGGAAGGAGTATATCCTGCTCAAAATGCAGAGGAAATAACCGGTTTAACACCAGGTGATACGGTATTACCGGGAACTGATGTGGTGGATGATAGTAAAATAAGGAGGGTTCCCTTAATAACCCACCCCCGTTACCTGATTGAATTTGCCCGGGATTACCGTATTATGGATTTAATGGAGTCGTTATTAACCGGTAGTATCCCTACCCCTATTGTGCATCTTACCGGAGGTAGTATTTCCCGGTATGGAATTGCCACCGGTTATGAAGGACCAGGAATGCTAATGGTAAATGCTGGAAAATTAACAGTTAGCCCTCCAGATAATTTTATTTGGGGATTTAAAAACCCCTATGTCTATGGATATAAAACTAAAGACGGTTTAGAAATCAGTGAGAATAACCAGACCCTGCGGGTGGTTGGTGGGGAAGATATCAGTAATGATACCATCCCTAATCAGTACATTTCTGGGGAACAAGTCAAAAAATGGTATGATAAGGCCCAGATAGGAGATAAAATTGTACTGGATTATGCTCTCACCAATTTCAGTGATGGTAGAAATACAGTACCTCCCTCCCAAATTGAAGTTTATTTCGGGAAATCTGTGCTGGATTATGTTAAAGATTATCCAGAAGGTGCCCCGGTTATGGCCTATATGGATGACTACACTCCCCAGAAAGTATCCGGATCTGTTAGTTATTTAGGGTCTTATCCCGAGTACGATGATTATTCCCGGGCCCATAATGCTCGAGAATTTGCCAATAGGTGGAACGGGACCATAGTACCTCCTGAAAATATGGCTTCTGGTAAAAAGTCAGGTGGATTTGTGGGAGTAAGGGATCCTGAAGCACCAGGTGGATTTGCTTCCCATGGGACCTGTCCCCCAGCCCGGGCCTTAAGGGGCGCAGTGACTTCTGCCGGAGTGCCTCTACCAATTGGCTTAAACTGGTCATTCCACTGTATAGCCTTTGGAGTGGATCCTGCCACCGGAGTAAAGGTGAATAATAATAGAGAATACCCCCTGCTAATCGTTATGTGGACCACAGGAGCAGCAGGAAATACACAGATTTATGCGGAAGTCTATGAATTAGTACCCAATTAGGTAGTTAGGAGTATCAGGACAAATTCATGGATTGGTAAATTAAAGCAGGAATAGGGTGCAATAATAACATTATAAACTCCGGGATGAGTAAATCATACGATAAAATGAGTATCAGTGCAATAATAACTGCAGCTGGGCAAAACCGCCGCATGAGGGAAGACCTGGAAAAAAGAGGCCTGCCACTGAAAAATAAGCTGATTTTAGAAATTAAGGGTAAACCCCTGCTGCAGCACACCATCCAGCGTGTATTAAATGTCCCGGTAGAGGAATGTATCCTGGTGGTAGGTCATTACCAGGATGAAATAGTACATGCCATAAGTAATATCCATGACCCTCGCTTAAAAATAATTGAAAATAATCCTGTTGATGTTCCCCTGGCCCGGTCATTGTATAATGGATTAAAATCTGCTTCTAATGATATCTGCCTTTGTGTAGCTGGTGATCAGCCCACCGTAAAAAGTAATAGCCTTAGAAAATTAAAAGATAAAATTATAAATAGTGATAACCGGGATAACATGGTTTCTATTCTGGGTAGAAAAACTTACGGTCGTCTGGATTCTGCTGAAGGTTTAGGGATGCCCTTGGCCTCTTCCAGGAATCTGCTTTTGCATTACCTGCCCCAATATAAAATGAACCTCAATCCCATGTTAAGAAGAATGGTTAAAGAAGGAGTGGAATTTTATGGATTCCCTCCAGAAAATAAGCAGGAATTAATTAATATAAATCATTACAGGGATTATGAACTTATTTTAAATGATTTTAAAGAAGAATAATAGGGGGATGCTAGCTAATAGCATCCAGAGCATTAACCACACACCCAATATTTTCCCCAGTAAGTCCCACAATTACTTCTTCATCTTCAATACCTGCAAATTTTCGGGATCCACTGCAACCCAGGGTTATATTAGGATTTTTACTTGTAAAAGGTCCGGCCACCGCATCAGCACACAAAGACTGTATACCGGAGAAATCTGCTTCTACCCTCCCTCCCAGAGTGTAGACCAGTGCCTGGGATAATTTCATAGCCTGAGCCGGATTTCCCACCACCACAATTATATCCGGATGGAAGGTAGCATCTTCCAGGGGAGCATAAATAGTAGCATAAATATCCATATCTATTTTAGGAATAGCATCCAGGGTCCTTTTAGCCGCGCCTATACTGGAAAAACGTCCCAGATCATAATAAAATTCACCTGTTTTAATTTTTTCTGGCGCTTCACCTGCACCGATGGCTGCTGCTCCACCTTTACAGGATTGATCCTGGGAAGTGGCATAGAAGGTTTCACCCCGGCTGGCCCGGGTTACCATTTCACAGTGCCTTACTGGTTTATCAATTTCCTCAATATTCTCAGGTAAATCCTCTTTTTTTAGAACAAATTTTATGGCCACCGGAGATCTTTTAAGTCCCAGATTTTCTTTTATTTTTTCAGAAACAATATCATATCCACTCACATCATAGTCTTCCATATTCATCACCCTGGTATTTTATTTATATTCTACTATTTCCAGCTTTATTAATTAGCCTGATTTAATGATATTATACTGATAATTCCCATCCCACATCATAGCGGGCCCCACACTGGGGACATATAAGTATATTCTGATATTTTCCGGCTTCATTTTTTAAAAAAGAATTATGGAAGCCAAATTCATAGCCACATTCCGGGCATATTCTAAACTCTTCTTTAAGGGAGATTTTTTTTATATCTTCACTGACCTTCATTTTTTTTAGCCCCTTTATCCACAAATTAATCAATAATATCCACCGGCTTTCCGCACTGTAATTTATCTTTATGCTGGCAGTGGGGGCATTTATAATAAACTATTATAAAATTACCGGCCTGCTGAAAGCTTCCTTCTACTTCTAGAGAAGTTTTTCCACAATTAGAACATTTAATTGAACTGGGAATGTCATCTAACTGGTAACGTACCATATAAAACCCTCTCCCAACTATTTAAGGTAAATATACTGATATTAATATAAGCATATTAAATTATGGTAACTGCTAATCTATAAATTTTTAGTAAATTGTTATCATAAAACAAGATAGAATCCCCTTTTTTATTAAGTGGCTAATATTTTGATAGGAGGAATAATAATCTATTCAAAAATAAATAACCGGGAATTACATTACCAGAAGAGAGGTGGTGGATTTCCCCTGGTTTTTTTACATGGTTTATCTGATGATTTAAGTATCTGGCTGCCCTTAATAAACAAATTTGAAAAAGATTACTTCACCCTGGCCCTGGATTTGCCGGGCCATGGTTCTTCTTCAGAGATTAATAATGATTTTAATCTTGATTCTTTTAATGATAATTTAATAGAATTTCTAAAAGATCAGGGTATAGAAAAAGCACATTTTATTGGTTTTTCATGGGGCTCTGCTCTTTTGCTAAAATTAGCCTGTGATGCTCCTCATCTGGTAAAATCACTAACTCTAATTTCTGGATTTAGTCAGGTGGATCCTAATTTGGAGTTCAAATTGAATATTTTTAAAGAAAAATTAAAAAAGAACTATGGGTCCTTTTTTGATGAAGCAGTGCAGGTGGTTAATACCCCTGAGTTTCTATCTGAAAATAAAATTGTCCTGGAAGAATTTAAAGTCCTTAAAGCTAAAACAGCTTCAATAAATTCACTTATAAGTACTATTGATATTATTTTAGACTTTGATATCAGCGAAGAATTATCAAAAATTAAATGTCCAGTTTTGATTTTATCTGGAAGTGAAGATAAATTAACAGGGATGGGATTAGCAAAAATTATGCAGGAATCCTTATCGAATTCCCAATGGATTATTATCAAGGGAGAAGGACATAATCTATTTGTACCCTCCAGGATGGATGAAATAGAAGGATATATTAAGGAATTCTTGGAAACCAGGGGGTAAATATTTTAATATTATTCTTATAAGGACTGATTAAAGATATTATTCTTATAGGTACTGATTAAAGGATATTGAATTCTATTAAAACAGTTAATTAACTATTTTTATAAATTCAGGTAAAAACAGCCTGTAATAAACCCCTCCATAATTATCCAGAGAATTAATAGTAGTCATATATTTCTACATTCCAGTCTTTTAATTCATAGGCATAGATATCCAGGTAATATGTTCCAGGTCCTTTACTAACTTCTATGGTTCCACTTTTAGTATTGGGAGAGTCATATGCTTCCCAGGATACATAGCCTGTTTCCAGTCTCTGGCTACCTTGAATAAGTAGGATTTCCAGATAATTGATATTATAATTTACCAGGGGGTTAGCCGAGTAGCTTACTTTAAATTTATTACCTCTGGTGGTAAATGATCTGGAATCATCACTTACTCCACGGTAAGTATCAATTAGTTTCCAGGATGGTTGGTAGGCCTGGGTTTTTTCCTGAGTCTCATTATAGGTGGAGCTTATAACTACCGGTGTGGTATCCATGCTCATTACATAAGCGGCTAAAGCACCCAACCCTATGAATAAAATTAAGACCAGTACAATTAAACCTTTGGTGATATTAGAGCCACCTGAATTTAGGGCTTGCCCGCATTTTTCGCAATATTTAGCTGTTTTTTCATTTTTAGTTCCACAGTTTTTACAGTATATTCACTCCACCCCCATTATAGTATAAATGATTATGAAAGTAAGGTTATAGTAATAATATACATATTATATACAGTAAATTATATTAAATATTATATCTATTTTTTGAATTTGATTCCCTTAAATAAAACAATTAAGTTAAAATTAGTTCAGATGATTAAATATTAAAAATGGGACAAATAATAGTCCTGGAAGCTTTGTTTATAAATTTCTTTTTCTGATTTAAATGATATCCCTGCAGTATGTAATAGATTGAATTTATGTTTTTTAAAAAAGCCAATTTTATATCTTATTTTTATAATTCACAGCAGATTTATCCTCTAAAGATTAAAAATTTTGAATTTTCTTAGAATATAGAAAAATATATTGATTAATAATTAGATAGATAGTTAATAATTAGAATGGGGGGTGTTTGATGTGAAAATTAAGAGTATTTTTATAATATTGTTGGTTTCCAGTTTAGTTCTGGTATCAGGTTGTATTGGAAATAATCAGGATGGGGCAGAATACCTTAAGGAAATAAGTGGTTATATTTCTAAAATGGGGGAAATTGGAATGGAAGTGAATTCTAATTTACAATCCCAGGTTGATGGGAATATAACTGAAGATGAATTAAAAAGTAGACTGGAAAATAGTCAGGCAGATGTACAGGCCATACTTTCTGATCTAGAAGCAAGTACTCCCCCTGCGGGATATGAAGATATTAAAGCTAAAGCCATAGAAGCCATACAAGAATATGATAAGTTTTTAACCAATTATATTGAATTTTTAGAAACTGGATCTGGTTTAGAGACATCAATAATCTAGAAACATTTACTACCAAAATAGAAGAATTAAGACAGTTGGTAAATGAGAAATCTTAATTTCAACAAATTTAAGGGTTTAAAACCCTTTACTATTTTTTTTAAAACTTTTAGATATTTAATTTGGAAATTATTCCAGTTTTAAAGAATTATTATACTGAATTTAAAATAAAAAAAAGTTTTGATTAAAAAATCAGTTCATATCAGCTAATCTTTTAATCCTTTTTACCATATTAGGATGGGTGGATATAAGTTCAAATAGTTTACTGGAAGTTTTAATGTTTATATCGGAGTTTTTGAGTTGATTTAATTCATCCGGGCTGATTACTCCATCCATATTAAAGTCAACCTGTCTTAAATCATTTATTTCATTCCGTGCATCAGATACGTCGTTTACAAAGAAGGCTTTTACCCCTTCTACTTCTTTTAACTGATCTTTACTTAAATTGGCCGATCCATATACCAGTTTGTACAGGGCGCTGGCCATTTTATGAGGTTGTGCTCCAATTTCCACACTACCTTCATCGGCATAGTATTCCCTCACCCGGGATACGAATAGCACCAGTAGTTGTCCAATTAAGTAAGCAACTAAAGCCGCCACTCCTATAAGTGCAGCTCCATTGTTGTTATTATTTCGGCTAAAGAGGGTGCTCCAGAAGATATAATAACAGATTAAGGGTATGGCACTGATAACCGTCATCACCGCCATATCAGAGTGCTTTATATGGGATATTTCATGACCTAAAACGGCATATAATTCATCCCTATCCAGTAGATTAATTATACCCCGGGTAACACATACCCTACCGTCACCCTTACTTCTTCCAAAGGCAAAGGCATTGGGTATGGCAATTTCAGTTATCCCTACTTTAGGTTTGGGTATGCCGGCGTTTCTGGAGAGTTCTTCCACCATCTGATGCAGTTGGGGGGCTTCTTCTGGGGAAACGTAGCGTACCTTCATGGTAAGTTCCACCATTTTAGGACTTACCAGGTACTGAATTACCACAATAGCCAGACCAAGTCCAACATATAATAGAGGCCCGGATATGCCTAAGAATGATCCCACCAGTACTACCAGAGCATAAACCAATGCAAAAAGCAGGAAGGTGGCAAATAATAATCTTAATTTAAGTTTCCATGTACTGAATTTTTTCATTTTGGTATTTTCCTCCATGAATATTACATCTTATATTTCGGTTCCATAATATAGTACTCATCTTATAAATCTTTTGTTTATTACCGGACTCTAAATAAAATAAAAGATAAAAGGAAACGTTTAATATAGTTTAAAGAATTAAATCATTTCGAATATAAAATAAAAGCTACCTCATATTCTGGATTAATTGAATACTTTTTATTATCGTCTTTATAATTTCTATTTTTAGAAAAAAAATTCTATTTTCCAGTCTGAAATATGAATTAAGTAACATTTGGTTAGAAAAAGTTATTTATTCAAATGCCTGGAAGTGGTGAGGATTATAACCCATCTGCAATAAAAGTTTCTTATCAGTTTCATCCAGCTTTTTTTTGGTGGTAGGGGGAATGGGACTCCCCTTTTTAGCTAATATTTTTCCATTTTTCTTTTGAGCCCCTAAAAATTTTCCAGCATCACCATTAACAATTATTAATCCTTTTATCGCCTCAATAGCTGTAAAATCATCACAATTCCCATTTATGACCACTGTACCTCCATTTAGAAGTGCTCCAGTGTTTTTTCCAGCATTGCCATTTATTATAACCCGTCCCTGCCGCATCAGTATTCCGGTGGATAAATCAACATCCCCTTCCATTACAATTTCAGCATCTTCATCCAGACGGGCCCCAACCGTATCTTTCACCAGGCCATCATTAATTACCAGCTGCTTGCCGGATAACCGGGCCCCTATAAATTTTTCCCCTTTTAAACCATTTTTGATAATATCTGTTATGGATTTGAATTTACGGTAACCTTTTTTATCTGATTCCAGCTCCAGGAGATTACCAACAGGGGTTTTAAGCTCTCCTTTAATGTAGATGGTTCCCTGGACCATGCTGATACCCATCCGGCTATCCACATTTCCATCCACTATCACCGTTCCCACTTCTATATCCTGGCCACTACCCCCGAAATATTTAATATCCACTCCCATGCTGGAACATAAACGGTGGCCCACATTGCCCTTAATTTTAACGGTTTTTTTGGCTTTAAGGTGTTCTACCACATCCCGGAAGGAGTAATCATTACCCGGGATCTTTTCATCAGGATCCAGTTTTTCTCCCTGGTGCTGCCAGTAGAAATTGTAGGTGAAGTCCCCTACACAGTCCACCTCTTCTTTTAGTACTATTTCTAAAATATCCTTTTTTTCATCCTTTTTTTGGCCAAAAATTTTAAACATGAAAAGTCCCCTATTTTATTATAGATTGATAGATGCTCCTATATGATATTAGAATAACCCTTTCTAAAAAAACAACCCTGAATCTAATATCTATCATAAAATAATTAAATTTTTGTTTTTACAAAAAGTAAAAAAGAACTAATTCAAGTACTGAAGTTATACTATATAACAAGTGGTTAAAAACCCTTTTTAATTGGTTTATTGATGTTATGATGCCTGAAAAAAAAGATATACTGGTGTTTTTAAAAAGAATAGGGGTGGATACCCGTTTTGTAAGTGTAGTTTACCCCCAGCTTTATATTAACAATCTACGGTTTTCCCGGTTTTCCCGTAAAAAGGAAGAATTATTTTTAAAAAACTATCCTTCCGGGGAGGTAATCAGATCCAGCCTATTCCAGAAAATATGTGCACGTTCTTCCCGGATACTGGGGGAATCTCTCCGTCCCCAGGAAAAAGTAATGATAAATTCCGATTCAACCCTGAAAAATAAAGCATTATATATTATTTTAGAACCCTACACCCGTAAATATGGAATACAAATCATAAAAAAGAATTTAAAACTGGAAGATATGGACGAAAACTTAGATTATGATTTTGACTCCCTGGTTATTCCCTTAACCCTGGATGGGGAAGTGGAGGGTGTTTTAGCACAAATTTTTACCGGAAAAAAGATAGAATTGCAAAGTTCAGAAATTAAAAGGGGTAAGGTGCGTTTAATTTATCCCCTTCTAAATATTCCTGAAAAGTGGCTGGAGGACTGGTTAAATCCAGAAAATGAAGCCGGTCCAGTTGATGGTGAAGAATTATCCCATGAATTTTTATTATTTTTAGAGAGTGTGGTGCCTCAGGTGAGGGAAAATATTTTAAAATCCAGCCAATTTATTACTAAAAAATCTCCTGAAAATTAAAAATATCCCCTGTTTAATTATCTTTTACCTGGCTAAAATGCTTTCAAATAAAATCGGGAAAATGAATATTTAAATAAACAAATAAAATAATGTTATATTAATAAAAATCTTTTTATGAGAAAATCATTGCCAGTTTAAGAAGGTGGTTTGGAATATGGTTTTAAGTGAGTTTGAAAAAGAATCAGGAGAATTAATTGAACTTGCCCGGAATTACCGGGATGCTCTTTTAAATTTAGATCGATATAGTGCCAGTGAAATGATCCATACCTCTTTAGATGAGGGTGTCCCTATAAAAGATATTTATATAAAAGTTTTTGAATCCAGCCAGCATGAGGTGGGAAGACTCTGGCAAAACAACATCATCAATGTGGCCCAGGAGCATTACTGCTCTGCCTCCACCCAGCAGATAATGTCTGAACTATATCCTCTTATTTTCAAGTCACAGAAAAAGGGTTACAAGTTACTGGCTACCTGTGTGGCTGGAGAGATGCATGAAATTGGATTAAGGATGGTTGCGGATATATTTGAATTAGAGGGATGGGATTCCTATTATTTAGGGGCTAACACTCCATTAGAAAGTATTTTAGATACTATATCTAATTTAGATCCAGATATTGTAGCCATATCTGCATCTATACATTTTAATATACCGGCTGTAAAAGAATTAGTTGATAAAATCAATTCACTCCCCTTGAGATCCCGATTTAAAATTATGGTAGGGGGTAGACCCTTTTCCATATCACCCGACTTATGGAAAAAAGTTGGTGCTGATGCAAGTGCCTCCAATGCTCTGGAAGCAGTCCAATTGGCCAATGAATTAATTTCATAAAAAGAGACATTATATGGATTTTAGATAATTTCATAAAAGAGGCATTATAATGAATCAAGAAGAATTTCCTCCAGTTTCCTCAGAAGCATTGAAGTCCTTTAAGGAACATTCACCACATATAATTAAAAATACGGTGAATATTTCTCTGGAACGTTCAGATGAGGTTGTACAACATGGGGACCATGCCCGGGAATTACTAAGCAGTGGAATGGAATTTACCACCCGGATGTTAGAAACGGCAATGTTATTGGGGGAAGTATCCATACTGGAAGATCAACTAAGCTGGGCCTGTAATCGCCTACCACATGATGGGGTGGCCTTAGAGCATATTCTCATACGGCTTGAGATTTACCGTGGACAAATTAGGGAGGCTTTGCCGGAGGAATATGTCTCAGAGATAACCCATTATATTGATTGGATGATTGAATGGCAGAAAGAATGGTTAAAAAAATCCGAATAATGAACTCATGACAGGGATTTAATATGGAAGATTATAACACCCCTCAGGTGAAAGGAATAGCATTATCCTGCACACCCACTGGTAAAATAAAGGACATAATCCACGATGGATTACAATTAAGTGACTTTTTCCATATAGGGAATTCATTCATTGATTCTGTGGATGAGGGTAGTAAAAAAAAAGCTTATAATTTTATAGAAGAAATAAAAGAAGAACATGCTACTTTTAATTGGGAAATAAATTTTTCCCCAGATAAAAAAATAGAAATTATGCATTTTTCAGGTTTTTTAATGGATAATGATCTGCTGATTTATGGAGTTAATTCCCAGGAAGATATTGAGAAGTTCTGGGAAGAAATATACCACATAAATAGTGAGCAGAACAATGTTTTAAGGGATCTTATGAAAGAGTTGGCCCGGTATGAAAATGATTTAAAAGCTTCTGATGCCCAGTATGATGAACTAAGCCTGCTTAATAACGAACTGACCAATACCAAAAGAAAACTGGTAAAAAAGAATATACAACTGGAAAAGGCCCTGGAAGAAAAGGAAATGCTTTTAAAGGAAATTCATCATCGGGTGAAAAATAATTTAATGGTTATCTCTAGCCTGCTGAGTCTACAATCCCGTTATATTAAAGACAAGGAAGCACTGGCTGTTTTCAGGGAAAGCCAAAACAGGGCTAAATCTATGGCACTCATCCATGAAAAATTATACCGCTCCACTGATCTAAAAAGAATAGACTTTGGAGAATATATTCGCACCTTTTCTGGAGAACTATACCACTCCATCGTACCCGACCCCAGTAAAGTAAAATTAGAACTAAACATAGAACACGTAATGCTGGATATTAACACCTCCATACCTTTGGGATTAATAGTAAATGAACTAATAACCAACAGTATGAAATACGCCTTCCCCACCAGAAGAAATGGAAAAATAAAAATAGGTTTTTACCCCCAGGATGACTATTTTATCTTAAAGGTATCGGATAATGGTATTGGCATACCCGAAGGGTTGGATATAGAAAATACTAAATCGTTGGGCCTGCAACTGGTAAATAGTCTTACTGAACAAATTAATGGTCAGCTTACCGTTAACCGTAAAGACCCCACTGAATTTAAAATAAAATTCCATGAAATGAGTTTCTAGTTAAAACTGAAATAGAGAAGTTTGTTTTTCTTTCTCCTTTTCTTTGGTATCGGGAGAAGGTTTATTATTTTCCTCAGCGGACTTTTTAGGTATTTTTTTCCTTTTAAGAGGTTTATCTTTAGGGGGAACCTTCTTATCTGGTGATGGAGAAGATTTAGGCTTACTTTTTGATTTTTTAGCATAAATAGAAGAATTTATCCCGTCTGATTTTAATTTGTCAGTGTCAATTTTTTTAGGAGAAGTGGTCTTTTTTTTAGGAGGTTTTTTTATTTTTCTCTTCCGGAATAATTTTACCTCATCATCTTCCAGTCCCAGGTAGGAGGCAATTTCATAGGCCATCTCATCGTTTTCAAATATTAGAGTCAGGTAGGGGAACTGGGATATGGCCACCTGCCGGGAGATATGCATTTTTTCAGCCATTTTATCTGCCACCCTGTCTCTTAAATCTCTTTTGGAGCGAGTTTTACCCAGAAGAGCAAAGGAAGTGGATCCCGTATAGCGGGCAAACTTTCGGTAGGTTTCTTTTTTGGATAATGCCACCCCGATACCCATAAAATCAGAGGCATATCTCCAGTAAGAGTAGTTTCGGCTGGAGCGAGCTCTTCCGAAGTTCAAATCTGCCAGGGAAATCATTTCATATGCCCGCTGGATTTCCTGTGGTTTTTCATATTCCCGGGGGATGTTTTCAGCCATAACCTCCATCACCAGGGTGGGGTCCTCATCCAGGTACATGGCCTGCCGGATTTTAGGCAGGTTTTTACTTTTTAATACCCGGCGCACTGAATCAAAGATATTGGAGCGGCTATCCTTCACCCCTACCTCCTTCAGATTGCTTTTATCAATACTTTCCTTGCCCCGGGCCAGGACTTCTAAGTCATTAATGGCTGAGCGCATATCTCCATTGGATCTTTTAGCCAGTTCTTTTAATACCATATCATCGAAGGTGACCCCTTCCTGGGAACATATTCTTTTTAATAGGGCATTAATAGAATTGGTGTGCACCTTTTTAATGTTAATAACCTTACATTTAGATTTAAATGATTTTATACGCTTGCTGTAGAGATCATTAGCTGTTAAAATCAGGGGGTGATGTCCCTCTTTAATTATCTTATTAATGGCCCGGCTACCTCCCCGATCATCAGTTCCATGTATACCATCCACTTCATCGAGTATAATCAATTTCAAGCCCTGGCTAAATAGTGATCGGGTGGCAGAAGCCTCTCCTACTGTATTTTTAATAATATCATAGGACCTTTTATCACTGGCATTTAATTCCACGTAATCTGAGAATTCTCTGCCAATTATATGGGCTAAAGTCGTTTTACCCGTTCCAGGAGGCCCCACTAAAAATAAGCATTGCTGTTTTTCACCTTTAATCCATAGATCAACCCATTCTTTAATCTCTTTAATTTGCTTGGCATTGCCCACTACCTGATCAAAGCTTCTGGGTCGATATTTTTCCGTCCACAACATGTAATTATCCTCAAATAAGAGTGATTATATTATCTTAAGTCCGGGCCTTGTATAAAAACCTGGTTAAAAGTGCTTCTAATTGTATTCTTGGATTAGCACCTTCCCTTATTCTAAAATCAGTTTCAGCAATGGCTTCAATTATCTCCAGGTAGGAAGGACCATCTAATTCATCTTCAGTGGCCATTCGGGAAACATCCTGATAAATCTGATTTACCATATCCTCCCCACTGGTACCCTGTAAAACCATGATTTCGCGAAGTAAGTCACGTGCTCCCATGAAATCCCCATTCAATGCCTTTATAATCATTTTTTTAACATCTTTAGGTCTGGCTTTAGAGATTACCTGGTAAATACTGTCTTCAGTGATTTTTTCCCCCACTGAAGCAGAGGATTGTAGAATATTGATAGCCTTTCTCAGGTCCCCTTCTGCAAAGTAAACCATGGTTTCTATGGCCGCGGGATCATAATCCAGCCCTTCTTCCTGGGCGATATATTCCAGTCTCTTAATTATTTGGTGCCCTTTTACCGGTGTAAATCGGAATATGGCACAGCGAGACTGTATAGGGTCTATGATTTTTGAAGAATAATTACAGGATAGTATGAAAGAAGAAGTCTTAGTATACATTTCCATTTCCCTTCTAAGGGCATGCTGAGCATCTTTGGTCATGTTATCCACTTCATCCAAAAATATTATTCTAAAGGGAGCTCCCACTGGTTTTAAGCGGCAGAAGTTTTTGATATTGGTCCGCACGGTATCAATACCCCTGGCATCTGAAGCATTAAGTTCCAGGAAGTTCTGTCTCCAGTATTCACCTAAAATTGATTTAGACAAAGCAAGAGCAGTGGTAGTCTTACCTACACCTGCAGGCCCAGTAAACATGAGATTAGGCATGCTCTCATCCTTCACATATGCTTTGAGCCTTTCTATGATATGATCCTGACCAACAACATCTTCCAGTGTAGCTGGTCTGTACTTTTCCACCCATGGTCCACTCATGTAATCACCATTGTTTGTAAATATTTTATTAGTAATTCCTCATGATTTTAATCTTTAAAATTTTAACCTGCATAATAATATTCCAGGATAGAATATGCTTAATAAGACGCAAATCATGCGTATTTATTTAAAAAAACTGATTTTTAAAAAGATTTTAACCGTATTTTTATTTTGTTATTGTACCTTATTAAATTAACTTTATTAATAAAAATTATTTAGAAAATTAACCAATTATTAATTAGAACAGGTAATAAATTAGTACATCTCCCATTCATAATTAATACAAAGGGCTATTATAATGATTTCCCGGAATGATTTAGAAAAAATGAAAAAATACCAGGACACTGCCGGCCTTATAACTACCTTGAAAACCAGTGCAGATAAAAAAATACGTGAAAAGGTGGCTTATATACTGGGGGATATTCGTGCTGATAATTCCGTGGATGATTTAATCAATTGTCTGGATGATGACTACTGGCCTATACGTAAAGCAGCCGCACTATCTTTAGGGAGAATTGGAAATCCGGAAGCAGTCCCGGCATTAATTAAATTATTAAATGATGAATACTGGCATGTACGTGAAAATGCTGCTCTGGCATTAGGAGCTATTGGTGATAAGAGAGCCGTTATTCCCATAATTAAAGCATTAAAAGATGGCTCCTTAAATGTTAAATGTGAAATGGTAGGGGCACTAGGAAATCTGGGAGATATAAAAGCATCTGAACATCTGAGTGAAATCCTGGGTGAAGATGATTTTCTTCTTCGAGCCTGTACTGTAACTTCTCTGGGTAAAATCGGTGATGATGTGGCCATAAAATCACTTTTAAGATCCCTGCAGGATGATAGTTATCTTGTCCGGGTAAATGCTACCCATGCCCTGGGAAAAATTGGTGATAAGAACACCATTGCCTATCTGGAAGAAGCATTGAATAGTTCAAAAGGAGAGTCTTATGAATTTGAGATTGCTCTTAAAAAAGCCATAGCAAATATAAAAAGTAGAAATAAATCAGGATGATGCTAAAAATTATAGACCATATTTTATTACTATCTTACTAAATTGGTTAGTTTTATATGGTTATAACCAGAATTATTATCAAATGACAATTAAAATAGTGATTGAAGAAATTGACCAGGTAGATAAGGATATTTATGAGTTGTTGTTACTGGGAGATTCTTCCCCGGATATGTTGAATGATTATATAGGTCGTGGCCATAAATATGTGGCAAAAATTAGTGAAGAGGTTGTGGGAATCGTTGTTATAATTAATACCCGGCCAAAAACTCTGGAAATTGTGAACATAGCTGTAAAGGAAGAATTTCAGAATAAAGGAATTGGTAAACAACTGATAAAATTTGTTATCAATATGGCCCGGGCCGGGAAAAATGAAATCCTTGCCATCGGAACAGGAAACTGCGGCATAAAGCAAATAACATTATACCAAAAATGTGGTTTCCGGATTGTAGGAGTAGATCCTGATTTTTTTATTAAACATCATGAAGAGTTTTATGAAAATGGTATTCTCTGTAGAGATATGATCCGGATGAAGATGTATCTGTGATAAAAAAAAATTTTGAGGGTATCCTTATTTTTAATTATTTAAAAAAAATCATATAACGCTTTTTCCATAATATACACCGGTGGTTCCTGGTTAGTCCATATCTTGAATGCTTCTACTCCCTGATAAAGCAACATCTTTAATCCAGAAATGGTGGTAGCACCGGCCTTAGTGGCCTCTTTTATAAGTCCTGTTTCCAGGGGATTGTATACCAGATCATTTACCACCACATGAGAAGGAATGTCTCTGGCCTTTAAAAAAGGTTCATCATCTTCATGGGGATGCATACCCCTGGGGGTGGTATTAATTAAAATATCTGCTGATTCTATTTCCTCACGTAGTAGTTCAAAACCCCCGGCAGATAAAGTGGTTTTTAGATTACTCTCCAGGTCACTTTTAAGTTCAAATGCTTTTTCCGGAGTCCGGTTTAGTATCAGTAACTCCACCTCATAGGAAGATAGTAGCTGGAATGAAACCGCCCTGCTGGCTCCACCAGCGCCCAGTATAATCACTTTTTTATTAGAAATTGAAGTTATTTCTTCAATAGCCTTAATGGCCCCTACACCATCAGTATTATACCCCTTACTTACACCGTCCTGGATTTTCACTGTGTTAACTGCTCCAATTAAAGCAGCAGTAGGGTCCACCTCCGGGAGGTAGTCTATTATTCTGGTTTTATGAGGGATGGTGACATTATATCCTCGGATATTTAAAGCAGAAGCACCTTCGGTGGCCTTTTTTAAATATTCAGGCTTTACATTAAAGGGCACATATACATAATCCATTTTTTCATAATTAAAAGCAGCATTATGCATGGCTGGAGAAAGACTGTGACCTACCGGATCTCCAAAAAGCCCTATTATCTTAGTATTTCCTGTAATCAATTTTTCACCTTACATAATAACTGGTAAATCATTATCCACCTTAAATAACTGGAAAAAGTATTTTTAAATAACTAAAACCATTGTTTCAACTCCCACAAAGTTAATATAAATTTTTCCAGATTTTCCCGGTGGTGGCGGGATTAATTTAATCTTTAGTGGGAATTGTTTCTTTTGTTTAGACTATCCCGGTAAATTTTTAACCATAATTATATTAGTATATTTCAAGATAAAAGTTATTATATTATCACCTTATAAAAAAAGGAATTTATAAATTTCTAATTTAAGTGGAGTGTATTTAATAATCGATTATTTTAATATGCGATTCAGGGGTTAGGGAGATGTATAAAATGTTTGCCAAGCAAAGGTTTGTTCTGGATACTACTGCTTTTACTGATAACCAGTTGAGGGATGATTTAGGTGATGGAGAACTTAACCAATCGGTAAATTACCTGATTGACTTAATTGCCCGTTCCCGGATTAAACTGAATATAAGTTGCCATATGCCGCCGGTAACTTATAAAGAATTCTCAGATTATATGGCTCGTTATGAGTGCCCTGAGGATATAATGATAAAAGCAGAAACATGGATTGTTAAAAAAACCCCTAATAGATATGATACTCAGATTCCTTCAGAGATATTCTTTGAATATGTGCAGGACATGCGGGAGCGGATGAATAAAGGTATGAAAATATCAGAGAGTGCCATGTGGCAGGCCGCAGTGGAGTCTATGGTTATGATGTCCCGGGGAGAAGAGAAAAATAAAATTGAAATGGAAATCATAGGAAAAGCCATAAAAGATTTTAGAAAAAAATATCGGGCCGCCTTAAGGAAAGGAACCCTGGACAGTGCCCCTGATCTGGATGTGCTTTTACTGGCCAAAGAATTAGGAGCAGGTGTGGTGGCTGCTGATGAGGGTATCAAAGTCTGGGCAGAACGGCTGGGCTTGAGATTTTTACATGCCAAGTCATTTCCTCAGATGCTCCAGGAATATCTTAAATACTATGAATAAACTTAAAATATTAAAATTATGGTTTTAAATGATTTTTATCGGGTAATAGAATCGAAAAAAATAATAACCCACAGCCTATTATAAATTAATATTGAAGTTAAATCTAATTATAAGTAAATTTTTTTTAAAATTAATACTTTACTGAATAAATTAAGGAAATATGTCATTTTGATTAATGAGAAATAACTCTATAAAAATCGTATTAATACCTCCAGAATGTAGAATATCCAAGAAGAAGTAAATAAAATCCAGATATAAAAATAGAATACAAATTAATTTTAATATAAATAGGTATGCAAATTAATTTTTAATAATCAAACCCTGCGGGAGCAATAGAATGGAACTATCAAGACCTCGAGGAACTAGAGACTTCCTCTTTGAAGAAATGAAACAGCGCAAAGTGGTGGCCAGCACCTTAAAAAGGATATTTGAAAATTACGCTTATCAGGAAATTAAAACCCCGATTTTTGAGAATTTATCTTTATTTACCCAGAAATCAGGGGATGAAATTGTAGACCAGCTCTATAATTTTGAAGATAAAGGTGAAAGAAAACTGGCCCTTAGACCCGAATTAACTGCACCGGTGGCACGTTTGTATATGGCTCAAATGCAAAAAAGTCCCAAACCAATAAAAATGTATTATTATGGGAGCTGTTTCAGGTATGAAAGGCCACAGGCCGGGAGATTCCGGCAATTCTGGCAATTTGGTTGTGAAATGATTGGAGGAAAATCACCTGAAGCAGATGCTGAAATAATAGCTATGGCTTCCCATTCTCTTAAGGAACTAGAATTAGACGGTTTTGAAATACACCTGGGACATCTGGGAATATTAAGAGGGATACTGGATGAAGAAAATATCCCCGGAAAAACCCAGGACCATATTATGGGACTTATTGATAAGGGAGACCCAAAATTACTTCAAGAATTTTTAGATGAATCAGAAATTGAGCCAGACACTCAAAAAATCCTTTATAAGATAATAGAAATGAAAGGAACATCTAAAGTACTAGATGAAGTAAAAGAATTATTAAAAGGTAGAAATAAAGCACTAGAAGCCTTATTTGAGTTGAAAGAATTAGTGGAAACTCTTGCCATGTTCCAGATGGATGACTATGTACTTAATCTGGGTATTGCCCGGGGTCTGGACTACTACTCTGGAATGGTATTTGAGATATATGTACCCTCCCTGGGGGCCCAGAAGCAGATTTGTGGAGGTGGGACCTATAACCTGGTGGAGACCTTTGGTGGGGAAAAAGTTGAATCAACTGGTTTCGCCTTTGGATTTGACCGCTTGATGGCTGCTTTAATATCACAAAAGAAAGATTTAAATCTTAAAGTTGCTGCAGAAGTATTTGTAGCACCAATAAGCCCTAAAACCAGGGGAGCTGCATTTGAAATCGCCCAGAAATTACGGTATCATGGTATAGCCACGGAAGTGGACCTGGGAAGGAGGAAACTTAAAAAATTACTATCCTATGCCGATAATCTAGGGGTTAAAAAAGTGGTCCTGGTAGGTGAAAGAGACCTTGAAGAAGGAAAATTAACTATAAAAGACATGCAAACTGGAAGTCAAGAACTGGTTAATGAAAAAGAATTATTGGAGTATATTAAATCCTGAACCAGGTTTTAATATCCTTTTATTTTCACTTAAAATACCATTTATCTAAAAGAACCCGGTTTTAATATAAATTTTTATGTTAATAACAGTCATATTATTATATACACAGGAGATGTTAAGATTTCATTAAATTTCAAGCACAAAATCAATGGCCAGAATTTAATAATAGCCATATCCCAGGACATAAAAACATCCCAGGTACTCATGGTTGCTTACATGAATAAAGAAGCCCTTGAAAAAACTTTAAAAACAAAAAAAGCTCATTACTGGAGTACTTCTCGGGAAAAGTTGTGGCTAAAAGGTGAAAGTTCAGGGCATGTGCAAATAGTACATGAAGTTTTGGTAGACTGTGATGAGGACGCGGTGGTTTTAAAGGTAGAACAAAAAGGTGGGGCCTGCCATACCGGTTATTACTCCTGTTTTTACAGAAAATTGGATTCAGATGATTTAAAAACCATTGGCAAAAAAGTTTTTGAGCCTGAAAAAATATATGGGGAGAGTTAAATGAAAATTGTGCCAGATACCAGTGTAATTGTGGATGGGCGAATCACCAGCATCGTTCAGGAAGAAGAATTCAGAGGAAGTGAAGTGATTGTACCTGAAGCAGTGGTATCTGAACTGGAATACCAGGCCAATCGTGGAAGAGAAACTGGATTTAATGGTCTGGTAGAACTTAAAAATTTACAAAAACTGCATAAAGATCATGTTATCAGTATAACCTTTGTGGGGCGCCGGCCTACCTTAGAAGAGATATCTCTGTCTCGAGGAGGGGAAATAGATGCTATGATTCGCAGCACAGCAAGGGATCTGGATGCGGTTCTGGTAACCAGTGACCGGGTCCAATCCGAAGTGGGGAAGGCCCAGGGTCTGGATGTTGTGTATATCCGACCAGAGGTTATGGAATATGAGGAACTGGAAATTACCAAATACTTTGATCCGGAAACCATGTCGGTGCATCTTAAAGAAAATGTGGTGCCCATGGCAAAAAAGGGTACCCCGGGTAATATACAGCTGGTTAAAATTGGTTCCCGTCCCTTGAAACATTCCCATATTCATGCTATGGCCCGTGAGATAGTAGAAAGGGCTAAGAGCGATTTCAAGAGTTTTATTGAAATAGAAATGGAAGGGGCTACCGTGGTGCAATTCAGGGAATACCGGATATCCATTGCCCGCCCTCCATTTTCAGAAGGATTTGAGATTACCGTGGTCCGCCCCATAACCAGGGTATCCCTGGATGATTATAAATTACCTGAAAAACTCCTGGAGCGTTTAAGGGATACTGCCAAAGGCATACTTATTTCTGGTTCACCTGGAGCAGGTAAGAGTACCTTTGCTCAAGCTGTGGCAGATTTTTTCAGTAAAGACCTTAAAACTATAGTTAAAACCATGGAATCCCCTCGTGATCTACAGGTAGGGGAGGAAATTACCCAGTACGCTCCACTGGAAAAGGACATGCAGAAAACTGCCGACATATTACTTCTGGTGCGTCCGGATTACACCATCTATGATGAACTTAGAAAAAGTAGAGATTTTAAGATATTTGCCGATATGCGGCTGGCAGGAGTAGGAATGATTGGGGTGGTCCATGCCACCCGACCTATTGACGCCATTCAGAGAATTATTGGAAGGGTGGAATTAGGGGTTATCCCTTCGGTGGTGGATACTACCATCTTCATTGATGAGGGAAAAGTAAAGGCCATCTATGATGTGAAACTCACAGTTAAAGTCCCCAGTGGTATGCAGGAAGCCGATTTATCCCGTCCGGTAATAGAGATTCGTGACTTTGAAAATGGGGAACTGGCCCATGAAATTTACACCTATGGGGAACAAACCATTGTTATGGATGTAGGGGTTACTGCTGCGGGTTCTGCTACTCTAAAAACTCCGGTACAGAAAATTGCCGAAAGGGAAATAGAACGGGAAATCAAAAAGAAGATCAGGGGAGGACCGGTTAAGGTTGTGGTTAAATCTGATAAAAGGGCTCAGGTCTGGATTGAAGAAAAAAACATCCCTCAGATAATTGGTAAAAAGGGTAAAAATATTGAGGAACTGGAGAAGAAAATCGGTATCAGTATTGGAATCGAGCCTCTGGAAGCCAAAAAAAGAGAGGATATTTTTGAAATACCAGTGGAAATAACC